>NZ_JBANEL010000020.1:0-113956 GCF_040187735.1 Comamonas sp. w2-DMI
GGCCAGCTTGGTGCCGGGCATGAGGCGGTGTTCGACAATGGCCTTGGTCAGGCTTTCGACGATGAAACTGGTGGTGGAAGCTTCCATCGCCTCATCATAATTCTTGTTCTCAAAATTTGTATACAAGTCATGTGGACAAAATCTAGGTATTCTCCCTAGCGCATGTGCAAGGCGCGCAGGTTCGGGCACCCGGGCCCGGCAGTGCGCAGGCGAAAAGGGCGCCTGCTCCCGATCTTCAGCAACTGCCGGCATTGCGTGCTATCACTGTTGCCGGCGCGGAGAAATCCATCGGCGCCCCGGTCCAGTTGATGGGGCCGCACCTCGCTCGCATAGAATCGACCGAATATGGGTACTCCAGTCATCACCAAGGCCAAGATCGCCGAGCGCCTCATAGAGTCGATTCTGACCGCCAAGCTCCGTCCGGGAGAGCGGCTGGGCGAGCAGGACATCGCGGACTTGTTCCAGGTCAGCCGTACCCTGGTGCGAGAGGCCTTGATGCACTTGCAGACCCGCGGTTTCGTGGAGGTCCGCCCACGGGTGGGCTGGTATGTCGCCGAGCCCTCGTTCGATGAAGCGCGTGAAACCTATGCGGCGCGGCGCGTTGTGGAGCCTGGCATGCTGCGCGATGCGGGCAAGCCGCTGCAGGCGACGCTGAAGCGCCTGCGCAAGCATATTGCGGACGAGCGCGAGGCCATTGCCAGCGGCGATGCGGCAGCCCGCAGCTGGCTGCTGGCCGATTTCCATATCTGCCTGGCCGAGTGCCTGGGCAACCGCTTCCTGACCTCCATGATGGTCGACCTCTCGGCGCGCACGACCCTGGTTTCGGAGCTGTACCAGTCGAAGACCGAGGCCAAGGTCTTCAATGACGATCACGCAGCCATCGTCGATGCGCTGGCCGAGGGCGACAACGCGCGGGCGGAGCAGCTGATGATCGCGCATATCGACGCCCTGGCATCGCGCCTGGATGAAAGCCTGGTCGGCCGCGGCGGCGCGCGCAACCGCCTGCGCTCCATCCTGGCGCCCGAAGACCCGGCTTCCAGCAAATAGCGCTTCCGAAGCCGGTGAACTCGGGGTAGGGTGGCTTACCTGGAGCGCACGCAAGCCGAAGGGCATGGCTTGCAGCGCATGGCGTCCGCAACCATTTTCCCGAACCTGAAAGGTCCCGATCCCATGCAGGCATTGCAAGGAATGACTTGGCTCCTGGTGCTGCAGCTCACCGGCGAAGCCCTGGCTCATCTGTTCAATCTGCCGTTCCCGGGGCCGGTCGTGGGCATGCTGCTGCTCGTGATCTCGCTGCAGTTCCATCGCGTGCGCGAGCCGGTGCATGCGGCGGCCAGCTATCTGCTGTCGCATCTGTCGCTGCTGTTCGTGCCGGTAGGCGTGGGCGTGATCACCCATCTGGATCTGCTGCGCGACTACGGGCTCAAGCTGATGCTGGTCATCGCGCTGTCCACCTGGGCCGGCATGGCCGTCACGGTGCTGCTGGTGCGCGGCTTGATGCGCGGGCAGCCCGAAGCCAGGAAGGAGGGGGCCCGCGATGCCTGATTTTGTCCAGCTCTGGGTCTATCTTTCGTCCGCGCCGCTGTTCGGGCTCACCGCCACCCTGGCCGTCTATGTGGTTGCGCATGCGCTGTATGTGCGCTCCGGCCAGGCACCCTGGGCCAATCCGGTGCTGTGGTCCGTGGTGGTGCTGGGCACGGCGCTGCTGGTCACGCAGGTGCCGTATCCCACGTATTTTGCCGGCGCCCAGTTCATTCACTTCCTGCTGGGGCCCGCCGTTGTCGCGCTGGGGTTTCCGCTGTGGGAGCGGCGCGTGGAGCTGCAGCGCAACTGGGGGCGTTTTCTGGTGGCGGCGCTGGCCGGAGGCGCCACGGCCGCCATCGTCGCCGTGGGCCTGGGCTGGGCCGTGGGCCTGCCGCCGGAAGTGCTGCGCTCGCTGGCACCCAAGTCCGCCACGGCGCCCGTGGCCATGGGCGTGGCGGAGAAGATCGGCGGCGTTCCGGCGCTGGCCGCCGTGTTCGCAGTGCTGACGGGCCTGATAGGCGCACTGTCCGCGCGCAGTCTGTTCCGGATCCTGCGTATCGGTACCAGCGACGTGGAATGGGTGGCGCGTGGCTTCGGCCTGGGTACGGTGTCGCACGGCATTGGCGCCGCGCGGGCGCTGCAGGTGAATGCCGATGCCGGAGCCTATGCCGGCCTGGCGCTGAGCCTGCAGGTCCTGCTGGCGGCGCTGCTGATGCCGCTGGCGGCACGCTGGTTCTAGGCTGCGCCGGAACGGCCCGGCAAGAAAAAAGGGTGCAGCCCCTCGGGAGCGCACCCTTTTTCGTTCAAGCCGCCAGCAGCTCGGCCACGGCCTGCGGCGCCACCTGGTAGCCGTCGAACTGCATGGTGTACTGCGCGCGGCCCGATGAAAGCGCGCGCAGCGTGCCGATGTAGCCGAACATTTCCTTGAGTGGCACCAGTGCATCGACCACCGTGGCCGTGCCGCGCAGCTCATGCCCGCGCACCTGGCCGCGGCGGCGGTGCAGGTCGCCGATCACGTCGCCCAGGTACTCGGTGGGCGTGATCACCTCCACGGCCATCACCGGCTCCAGCAGCTGCGGCCCGGCCTTGGCGAAGGCCTCGCGCAGCGCATGGCCTGCGGCCAGCTCGAAGACCATGGCCGAGGAGTCGCGCTCGTGGAACGCTCCGTCGAGCAGCACGGCGCGGAAGTCCACGGCCGGGTATCCCGAAGCCGGGCCGGCCTCGGCCATGCGCCGGATGCCGGCCTCCACCGCGGGAATGAACTCGCGCGGGATCGCGCCGCCGACGATGCGGCTTTCAAATTGCACGCCCGCGCCGCGCTCCAGAGGCTCCAGGCGCAGCGTCAGCTGCGCGAACTGGCCGGGGCCGCCGGTCTGCTTCCTGTGCACATGCGTCAGCTTCGCCTCCCTTGCAATGGTTTCGCGGTAGGCCACCTGCGGGCGGCCCACCACCACATCCACGCCGAAGCGCTCGTGCAGCTTGTGCACGGCAACCTCCAGCTGCAGCTCGCCCATGCCGGACAGAATGGTCTGGCCGGACTCTTCGTCCTGGCGCAGGCGCAGGCTCGGGTCTTCGCGCAGCATGGCCTGCAGCGCCCTGGACAGGCCCTGCTGGTCGGCCTTGGTGCGCGGCTCCAGCGCCAGGTGGATCACCGGCTCCGGCACGGCAATGGATTCCAGCTGCACCGGGTGCTTCGGGTCGCTCAGGGTGTGGCCCGTGAGAGTGTCCTTGAAACCGACCACACCCGCGATCTCGCCCGCCACCAGTTCGTCGCGTTCCACATGCTTGTCGGCATGCACTTCATAGAGGCGGGCTGCACGTTCCATGCGCCCGGTGCTGGTGTTGAGCAGGCTGTCCCCGCGCCGCAGCCGGCCCGCATACAGGCGCACGAAGACCATGCTGCCGTGCTCGTCGGCCACCACCTTGAAGGCCAGGGCGGCGAGGGGCTCGCCGGCGAGATCCGTGGTCGTGCCTTCGCGCTCGCCGGGGGCGGGCAGCCAGTCGACCACGGCGTCCAGCAGCGGCTCGACACCGCGGTTGCGGAAGGCCGAGCCCGCGAGCACCGGTACGAATGCGCGCTTGCGCACGCCCGCGCGGATGCAGCGCAGCAGCAATTCCACCGAAGGCTCCTCGCCGCGCAACCAGGCCTCCAGGGCCTCGTCGTCCTGCTCGACCACGGCTTCGAGCAGGCGCGCGCGGGCCGCCTGGGCGGGCTCCAGAAGTTCGGCGGGGATGGCGGCCTCCTGCACCGGCTGCGATGCATCGTCGCGCTCCCACAGCAGCGCGCGCATGTGCACCAGGTCCACGACGCCGCGGAACCCTGCCTCGGCGCCTATGGGCAGGTGCACGGGAACGGCCTGCACGCCCAGGCGCTCGCGCATGCTGTCGACCACCTGGTCGAAGCGTGCGCCCACGCGGTCGAGCTTGTTGACGAAGGCAATGCGCGGCACCTCGTGGCGGTCCGCCAGGCGCCAGTTGGTCTCGGTCTGCGGCTCCACGCCGGCCACGCCGTCGAGCACCACCACGGCGCCGTCGAGCACGCGCAGCGCGCGCCCCACCTCGATGTTGAAGTCGATGTGGCCGGGCGTGTCGATCAGGTTGATCTGCACGCCGCGCCAGTGCACGGTGGTGGCGGCGCTGTTGATGGTGATGCCGCGCCGGCGTTCCTCGGGATCGAAGTCCATATGGGCGGCGCCGTCGTGCACTTCGCCCATGCGGTGGCTCTCGCCCGTGTAGAAGAGGATGCGTTCGCTGGTCGTGGTCTTGCCCGCGTCCACATGGGCAATGATGCCGATGTTGCGGATGCCGGGGCGGCCCGTGCCGGGGCGGCCGAGGCTGTTGTTGCTGGAGCGGTTCATGGTGACTCTTTCCGGACCCTTCGCGGGTCCACATATCGGGGAGGAGGGAGCCGCCCCGGC
Organism: Comamonas sp. w2-DMI; assembly: GCF_040187735.1. Classification (NCBI taxonomy): domain Bacteria; kingdom Pseudomonadati; phylum Pseudomonadota; class Betaproteobacteria; order Burkholderiales; family Comamonadaceae; genus Comamonas; species Comamonas sp. w2-DMI. The sequence continues at coordinate 4,443 of NZ_JBANEL010000020.1, forward strand.
ATGGATTCACCGGAGCGGGCTCAGCAGGGAGTGAGGCGGCCGGAACGCGGGCGCACGCATCCCACGTTCCGGCGGGCGGAAATCGTGGCGATCAGCTTGTCGTACGTGCGTGTGAACATGAGGAAACCCAAAAAACAAAACCCCGGAAGACCATGCCTGCCGGGGTGGGGTGCCGGAAGGTCATCGCCTTCCGATTGCCATCGAAAGGACGCAGCTATGCAGCGAACGAGACTTGGAGGGCGTTGAACTTGAACATGCGGTCATTGTCCGGCAACGGAGTGCCCTGACTGGGAGTAGGGCCGGATCGCGGGGCGGACCGCAACGGGAGGATGCCGCAGGCCGGGCCTGCAGGTATGTCCGCTTGGGAGATATTGTTTTGATAGCTGCCAGCGCTTGATGGTTGAGCGTTTGAACGCTGTCTGACTGCTATTTTGTTTGCGCCGCGTGGCCCGCCATGCCTTTTCGCGATGGGCATTTGCCCGCAAACAGGCGGCATTCGGGCAAGGGCAGATGGTTTCTGCGTTAACTTCCGGTGCAATGCCTCGGTACGGAGGCTCGGATTCGACTGAAATTTCCCCGGAAGGATGCATATCGTGCACAAGCGTTTTCTTGTCAAAGCCCTGGCGGCCGCGGCTTTTCTGCCGGCCGCGCTGCTGGCCCAGGCCCAGGAGCTGAAGGTGACCATCGGCGTGACCTCGGGGCCTCACGCCCAGATTGCCGAGGTGGCGCGGCAGGTCGCGGCCCGGCAGGGGCTCAAGGTCAGGCTCGTGGAGTTCGGCGACTTCATCCAGCCCAATGCCGCGCTGGTGGCCGGCGACATCGATGCCAACATCTACCAGCACCAGCCGTTCCTCGATGCCCAGAACAAGGATCGCGGCTACAAGCTTGTGCCCGTGGCCAAGGCCGTGAACCAGCAGATGGGCGTGTACTCGAAGAAGGTCGGGAACCTGAACGAGCTCAAGAGCGGCGCGCGCGTGGGCATTCCCAACGATCCCACCAACGGGTCGCGCGCGCTCATGGTGCTGGCCAAGCAGGGGCTGATCACGCTCAAGGGCGATGCCGGCGCACGCGCCTCCGTGCTGGACATCACCGCCAACCCCAGGAAGCTGCGCTTCGTGGAACTGGAAGCCGCCCAGCTCGCCCGCGCGCTCGACGATCTGGATGCCGCCGCGGTCAACAGCAGCTATGCAGTGGCCGCGGGCCTGTCGCCGCAGGGCGACTCACTGGCGCTGGAGGACGTGAACACGCCCTATGTGACGGTGCTCATCGTCACGCGTGCCGGCCATGAAAAGGACAAGGGCCTGCAGGCCTTCGTGAAGGCCTACCAGTCGCCGGAAGTCAAGGCCTTCGTGGACAAGACCTTCAAGGGCGCCTACACCGTTGCCTGGTAAGACCATGAACATGCCCTGGAACCGCCTGGACGCCGACCTGTTCGAGCGCGCGCAGGCCTTGCTCGGCGAGGAATGGCTGGCGCGCGACGCCGACCTGGCGCCCCTGCTGCCCGTGGTGCTGGAGCGCGGCGTGGGCCAGGACTGGCACAAGGCCGGCACTTTCCGCCACCATCTGGCAGGCGTGGCCCGCTCGCTGGCCCTGTGGCGCCAGCCCAGGGACATACGCCTGCTGGGCCTGCTGCACAGCGTGTACGGCAATGCCTTTGTCGACCTGGTCAAGTTCGATGCGGGCAGCGAGCGCGGCCGCATGCAGGCCCTGATCGGGGAAGCGGCCGAGCATCTGGTCTACCTGTTCTGCACCATGAGCCGCACGCAGTTCGTGCAGAAGCTGCTGGCCGGCGAGCTTGCGGCCGACGGCAGCATGACGCTGCACAGGAACGGCCCCGAGCCGCGCCAGACCATCACGCTCACGCCTCATGAAGTGGCAGCCTTCGCCATCGTCAGCATGGCCGACAGCATGGAGCAGTGGTTCAGCTGGCAGGAGGACATTTATTCGCGGTTCCCCCATGTGGACGGCACGCGCCAGCAGAGCGTGCACTGGGCAGCGTCGCTATGGCCGGGGCCCATGCGCCCCAGCAGCCGCATGCTCGGCCAGATCGCGGGGCTGGGCCTGGCGCTGCAGCACCCGGGCCTGCGGGAGCGACTGCCGCTGCCGCCGGTATTCGGCCAGTGCAGCCAGGCGCTGGATGCGGGGGCGGAAGCGGCTGCCGTGGCACTGTACTGGTCCGTGGTCCAGCTCGACCAGCCCCTGGTGGATGCCGATGCCGCAATCGCCACGCTGGAGCAGGCCGTGCGCCTGAACCCCTGGGTGGGCGAGCCGCAGATGGTGCTGGCCCAGCTTTACCTGGGTGCAGGCCGCGACGCCGAGGCGGCGCTGGCGGCCGAAAGCGCGCTGCAGTGCTTCAGCGCCTGGGGCAATGCCTGGGACAAGCGCGTGCAGTGGGATGCCTGGATCGCCTGGACGCGCATTCTGCTGCAGTCGGCCAGGGAGGGTTCCTGGCCGCAGCGGCTGGACAAGCTCAACAACATCGCACTGAAGCAGTGAGCGCGAGGGAGTGAATCCTCGTCAATGAAAAAGGCCTGGCACCTTGCGGCGACAGGCCTTTTTTGCGTCGAGGAGCGGGCGGTTTACTTGGTGCCGAAGATGCGGTCGCCCGCATCGCCCAGGCCGGGCAGGATGTAGCCATGCTCGTTGAGCTCGCGGTCCACGGCAGCCGTGTAGATGTCCACGTCGGGGTGGGCGGCCTGCAGCGTCTTCACGCCTTCGGGAGCGGCCAGCAGGCACATGAACTTGATGGACTTGGGATTGCACTTGTCCTTGAGCTGCTGCACGGCGGCGACGGCCGAGTTGCCCGTGGCCAGCATGGGATCGACGACGATGGCGTCGCGCTCGCTCATGTTCTCGGGCATCTTGAAATAGTACTCGACGGGCTTGAGCGTCTCGGGGTCGCGGTACAGGCCGATATGGCCGATGCGCGCGCCCGGCACCACGTTGAGCATGCCGTCCAGGAAGCCGTTGCCTGCGCGCAGGATGGAGACCAGCACCAGCTTCTTGCCGTCGATGACCTTGCCGGTCATGGTTTCCAGCGGGGTCTCGATCTCGATGTCCGAGAGCGGCATGTCGCGCGTGATCTCGTAGGCCATCAGCGTGGACAGCTCGCCCAGCATGCGGCGGAAGCTGTTGGTGCTGGCTTCCTTGCGGCGCATCAGCGTGAGTTTGTGTTGGACCAGCGGATGGTCGATCAGGTGCAAAGTGCTCATGTTCTATGTATTTGCGTTGTTCAGGTCACTACGCGGCGGCCATGCCGCCGGGACCGGGGCAGGGGATCAGTCGGCCAGAAAGCGCGCGTACCGTTCCAGGTCCACGTTGCCGCCGCTGATCACGATGCCCACACGGGCGCCCGAGAGCTTGATGCCGCCGTGCAGGGCGCCGGCCAGCGAAAGCGCTCCCGTGGGCTCGACCACGATTTTCATACGTTCCGCGTAAAAGCGCAGGGCCTGCACCAGTTGTTCATCGGAAACTGTGACTATGTCCTGCACATATTGCCGTATCAGCGCGAACGTGATGTCGCCGGGGGCCTGGGTCTGGGCACCGTCGGCGATGGTATGGGGGGTATCGATCCTGACGATGTGGCCGGCGCGCAGCGACTGCTGCACGTCGTTGCCGGCCTCGGGCTCCACGCCGTAGACCTTGCACTGCGGCGCCAGCGCGCGGGCCGACAGCAGGCAGCCCGACAGCAGGCCGCCACCGCCCGTGCAGACGAACAGATAGTCCAGGCCCGGAACGTCCTCCAGCAGCTCCTTGGCCGCCGTACCCTGGCCGGCGATCACGTCGCGGTGGTTGTAGGGCGGTACCAGCGTCATGCCGCGCTCGCCGGCGAGCTTGGCTGCAATGGCTTCGCGGTCTTCGGTGAAGCGGTTGTAGGTCACGACCTGGGCGCCATAGCCGCGCGTGGCCGCCATCTTGGATGCGGGCGCGTCCTCGGGCATGACGATGAGGGCGGGCATGTCCAGGATCTGCGCGGCCAGTGCGATGGCCTGCGCGTGGTTGCCCGATGAAAAGGCCAGTGCGCCGTGCCTGCGCTGCTCGGGGCTGAACCGGGCCAGGGCGTTGTAGGCGCCGCGCAGCTTGAAGGCGCCGACGCGCTGCAGGTTCTCGCACTTGAAGAACAGCTGGGCGCCCAGTTTTTCATCGATGGTGCGGCTGGTGAGCACGGGCGTGCGGTGGGCCACGCCCTTCAAGCGTTCGGCGGCCGCAGCCACATCGTCATAGGTCGGCAGCTGGAGGGGCGAGGTGTTCATGGTCATGGGGGGCCAAGGTTCTGGAGAGCCGGCGGGCATCGCCTGGAAGGAATGAGTGCACCAATCATGATAGCGGGGGGAATCGCAAAAAAGGGCGTGATGGGCATAGGCGGCGCGCAGAAAATCCGGTCCCTCAAAAAAGGACGCCGCTCACCCGGAAAGGGGGAGCGGCGTCCAGGCTGGCGCAGCCTTGTACGGTGTGCTGCTTACACGAGCTTGTGGCCGCAGTGGGCGCAGAACCTGTCGTCGGGCGCCACGGCCTCATGACAGCTCGGGCAGGCCAGCAGCTGCGGCTTGGCTGCCTGGGCCCGTGCTTCGGCTTCGGCGCGGGCCTTTGCTTCGTTCTCGGCCTGCCGGCGGGCTGCTTCCTGTTCGGCCGCGCGCCGCTCGGCCTGGCGTTGCGCTTCCTGCCGGGCTGCTTCGCGGGCCAGTTCTTCCTGCGCCTTCAGGCGTGCGGCTTCCTGGGCTGCGGCTTCGGCGCGCTGGCGTTCGGCTTGCGCATGTGCCTGGGCTTCACGCTGGCGTTCCTGCGCCGCCTGCTCCTGCGCCAGAGCCTGGGCTTGCAGCTGGGCCGCCGTATCGGGCGTTCCGGCCGATGCCTGGCGATCCGGGCTGACGGCCTGCGGTGCCTCGGCATCCTGCGCCGGCTGGGCCGGGGACTCCTGTGCCTTGGCGGCGCGGGCCTTGACCTGTTCGGCGGCCGCCATGGCACGGTCCTTGGCTTCCTCGGCATGCTTGCGCACATTGCCGATGAGATCGTCCAGCGCACCTTCTGCATCGGAGGCATCCAGGCCCTCCTGGGCCTGCAGGTAGACCAGGTTCATGCCCATGATCATGACCTGCGCCATGAGCGCCCCCACCACGCAGTACAGCACGCCCAGGCCCGAAACCAGGCCCATCACGGCGGTGTTGCCCATGAAGGCGCTGGCGCCGTATCCCGCTGCGGCCAGGGACGCGGCCTGGCCGCCGCCGATGATGGCCGCACCCATGGTGGTCAGCGAGAAGCTGGCCGGCAGCAGGCCCGCGAACAGCAGCACACAGATCACGCCGATGATGAAGTACAGCACCAGCTCGAGCAGGACCACTTCCACCAGCCGGCGCCGGGCAATGCCCAGCATACTGGCCAGGGCGGCCTTGAAGCCCAGCCCGCTCCAGATGGCAGGAGCGAACAGCGGATAGATCACCCAGATCAGGGCCACCAGCGCCGCTGCGGCCGCCAGCACCAGGACCGGGTGCGCGACAAAGGCCAGGATGGCGCCGATCACGGGCAACTTGCAGACGAAGTACACCACGGCCGCCACGAGCAGGAAGGCCAGGACGGCCGCCAGCAGCAGCACCGCGAAGAGCAGGAACTTGGGGATGCAGGCCAGGCCGAAGGCAAAGGCTTCGCCGATGGTGCGCACCGGCATTTCCCTGGCCTTGTCCATGAGCATTACGCCCACGGCGGAGATGCCGCCCATCATGACCACGGCAGCGGCCAGGCTCAGCACCAGGCGCGCGATGCCGCCGGTGACGCCGCCTATCGCACTGCCCAGCCCCTGGGCGGCCAGGAAGACCAGAAAAGTCAGCAGCAAGGTGAGAAAGCCCACCAGCATGGGGCGCCACTGGGTCAGGCCTTCGCCTGCGCGCGCCAGGGTGGTGATGCGGATATCGCCCAGAGATTGATCGGGTCTCATGTACCGTCCTGTCGTGAGTGAATGAAGTGGTGATGCAATGGAGGCGCCGCCGAGGCGCCTTGGCTGCGGCTAGAGCTGGCCGCGGATCTCGCCTGCCTGGATGGTGTAGCGCTCCGTGCCTGCGGGCAGCGTGCGGTCGATGTTCTTGAGCACGGACACGGGCTTGCCGCTGCTGGTCTGGGTGGTGCCGGTGGAGGTGTTGACGCGGTTGGCGCGCACGTCGGCCTCGGCCTGGTCGACCACGATGCTGGAGGCGCCGCGGTTGTTGGCCAGCTCATTGGCCAGGTTCTTGAGCGTGTCCATGGCGCGCGTGTACTCGGGCCGGCCCTTGGCGGCCAGCGGCATGTCGACGCTGACGGATTCCAGCGCGCGCATTCTGCGGGTCTGGCCGCTCTGGCTGTCGGTGATGCTCACGTCGGCCATGCGCACGCCGCCGGCGATGGCGCGCTGGCCCGGCGGCAGGCCCTGCATGGCGCTCACGGCCTGCACCTGCGCCGCGCGGGCGCGCTGGGCCTCCTGGTCCAGGACGGACTGCAGCCTGCCGAAGCGATCCGATGGCGCATGGCTGTCGCCCGCGGCCGGGCCGCCGCAGCTTTGCGCATTGGCCGAATTGGTGGCCCGCGACAGCATGCAGCTGAAGGAGCTGGAAGCGTCTTCCAGGGTTGCACAGCCGCTGGCCAGTACGGCGGCACAGGAGATCAGTGTCAGTTTGAGGTATCGCATAGGTCGCTGGTCGGCGCTGGTGTCGGATATGCCAGGAGGGCGGCGAGCCCGCCGCCTGGCACGTGTGAGAGGAATTGTGCTCAATCGAGCAGGTCGTCCAGCGTGGGCTGGGAACGGTTTTGCGGGCGCGCACCGGGCTTGTTTTGCACCGCGGGCCGGCTGGGGGGCGCGGCGGCCGGCTGCTGGGCAGCGACAGCCGCCGTTGCCGCCGCGTCGGGCCGGGGCGAGGGCTCCGCCTGGGGCGGCGGCAGCTGCGTCGTGGGAGGCGCACCCACCGCCGTATCGCCGGAAGCCGGTGCCGCGGCATCCGGCACAGCAGGCGCTGCGGTGTCGCGGTTTTGCGGGCCGACCAAGGCATCGGCGCGGGCCTTGTCCTCCTGCGAAATCCCGTCCTTGTCGGTGGCGGCTGCGCCGGCCGGGCCGCCGGGGGCCGGGCTGGCCATGTTGGCCGGGTGCGAGAAGCTGCCCATTTTCTGCGCGAGCAGCACGCCGGCGCCCACGGCAATCAGCAGCACGGCGATCACGGCCCATTTGATCCAGGGGCGGCCGCCGGCGGCGGGTTCGGCCGGGAAAGCCGGCGGACTGTAAGGTGCCCGGGCGCCCAGGTCCATGCCCATGCCGGGCTCCACGCGGGCAGGTCCTGGCGCCGCCACGGACGGTGCCGTTGCACCTGTGGCCGCGGAGGGCGGAATGTCGGCTGCCGGCCCGCCAGGGGCCGCGGGGGCGAACGCCGTCCCGCACCGGGGGCAGAACCTGGCGTGGGGCTTGCACGGCGCATCGCAATGGCTGCAGGTCTTTTCGCCGGCATGGGCCGCGGCACCGCCGGGCGGGGCCGGCTCCTGCGGCATGGCTGAAGAAGACCGGGCGGCACCGCAGCGGTTGCAGAATTTGGCGGTTGCGGCCAGGGGATTGCCGCACTGTGAACAATTCATTTGTGATGGACTGAAGAAAGTTGCAGGCAATAGCCAAGCTTGCCGTTTCGGGCTTGCGGCATCTTACTATCGTCAACAGTCTCCAGCGGCGAGGCCCCGGATGGAGCCGTGCCTGCCAGGGCTCCCGGCATGGGGGCGGGCGCAAGGCAGGCGAGGGCGGCATCGCGCGCGAGCAACCGCTTGTAAAGCTACAAAAGTCTGGCCGGAGTCCGACTCTGCGCAAAGCATCGCGGTGCTTCAATGGTTCTGTCGCGTCTGCATGACGCACCACATCAAGGAGTCCTGCCATGTCCACAGAGTCATTGCTTCAACCGGCTTTCCGGCAAGCAGCGCCGGCGCTGGCTGCGCTGATTGCCGCCGCAGCGCTGTCGGGATGCGTGGTGGCGCCCGTCGGGCCCGCATATGGTGCCGGCGGCTACTACGACGAGGGCGTGGTGACGGCCGAGGTGGCGCCGCCGGCGCCCTATGTGGAAACCATTCCGGTTGCTCCATTCGCGGGCGCAGTCTGGATCGGCGGCTTCTGGGACTGGTCGGGCGGGCGCCATGTCTGGCGGCCCGGCCACTATGAGCGCCCGCGCCCGGGCTTCAGCTACCGCCAGCCGGGCTGGACCCATGGTTCCGACGGCCGCTGGATGTTGCACCGCGGCGGCTGGGAGCATGGCCGCCGCTGAGTCGCTTTAAGACCCAAACACGCGCTAAGCGCAGAGCCATGCAAGGGCTGGGATAATCCCAGCCCTTATGTCTTTGCAGATCACCTTCCCCGAGCAACTTCCCGTATCCAGCCGCCGCGACGAGATCATGGAGGCCATGGACCGCCATCAGGTCATCATCGTCTGCGGGGAGACGGGCTCGGGCAAGACCACGCAGCTGCCCAAGATCGCCCTGGCGCTGGGCCGCGGCAAGGTCAATGCGGTGCCCGACGAGAACGGCCAGGTGCGCGGCCACCTGATCGGCCACACCCAGCCGCGCCGCATTGCGGCCTCCAGCGTGGCCAAGCGCATTGCCGAGGAGCTCAACACGCCGCTGGGCGAAGTCGTGGGCTACAAGGTGCGCTTCCAGGACACGCTGCAAAAGGGCGCTTCGGTCAAGCTGATGACGGACGGCATATTGCTGGCCGAGACCCAGACCGATCCGCTGCTCAGGGCCTACGACACCCTGATCATCGACGAGGCGCACGAGCGCAGCCTCAACATCGACTTCCTGCTGGGCTACATCAAGCAGATCCTGCCCCGGCGTCCGGACCTCAAGGTGATCGTGACCTCGGCCACCATCGATGCCGAACGCTTTGCCAGGCACTTTGCAGGGCCTCGCCGGGCGCCGGGCCGCCCCAAGGCCGGCGAAGCCCCCTCGGGGGGCGGCGGCCCCCATGGAATGGGGGAGCGTGGGGTCGACGATCTGGTGCCGGCGCCGGTCATCATGGTCTCGGGCCGCACCTACCCGGTGGAGATGCGCTACAAGCCCTTCGAGGAAAAAAAGGACTTCGACCTCAACGACGCGATTGCCGACGGCGTGGACGAGCTGTGGGCCGGCGGCAGGGGCGGCGACATCCTGGTCTTCCTGCCGGGCGAGCGCGAGATCCGCGAGGCGGCCGACCATTTGCGCAAGCATTTGCAGCATTCGCCCGTGCTCAGGAGCGCCGAGGTGCTGCCGCTGTTCTCGCGCCTGTCGCAGGCCGAGCAGGATCGCATCTTCGACGGCCACACGGGCCGGCGCATCGTGCTGGCCACCAACGTGGCCGAGACCTCGCTCACCGTTCCCGGCATCAGATACGTCATCGACGCAGGCACGGCACGCGTCAAGCGCTATTCTTTTAGAAGCAAAGTGGAGCAGCTGCTGGTCGAGCCCATCAGCCAGGCCGCGGCCAACCAGCGCGCGGGCCGCTGCGGCCGCGTGGCCAACGGCATCTGCATACGCCTGTATGACGAGGCCGACTTCAACAGCCGGCCCAAGTTCACCGACCCCGAAATCCTGCGCAGCTCGCTGGCCGGCGTGATCCTGCGCATGAAGTCGCTGGGCCTGGGCGACGTGGTGAACTTTCCCTTCCTCGAAGCGCCTTCGGGCCGCGCGATTGCCGACGGCTACCAGCTGCTGGCCGAGCTGGGCGCCGTGGACGAGCGCGGCAATTTGCTGTCCATGGGCAAGGAGCTGGCGCGCCTGCCGCTGGACCCGCGCGTGGCGCGCATGATCGTCGAGGCGCGCTCGCGCGGCGCGCTGGCCGAGGTGCTGATCATTGCCTCGGCCCTGTCCGTGCAGGACGTGCGCGACCGCCCGCTGGAGGCCCAGCAGCAGGCCGACCAGGCGCATGCCAAGTTCGACGACGAAAAGAGCGAGTTCAGCGGCTATCTGCGGCTGTGGAAGTGGCTGTCGGATGCGCGTGGCGGCAAGGTCGTGGCCAGGAGCCGCAAGGAAATGGCGGCGCAGAGCGCGCCGGCGCCCAGGCAGATCCGCAATGCGGCCTTTCTGCCCGTGAGCCAGCGCATGAGCGGAGCTACGGGCGCGCAGGTGGAAGGCTCGGCCGAGGAGCGCCTGGCGCTGTTCAATCCCGCCGAAGCCGAGGAAGCCACGCACAAGATCAGCAACCGCCAGTGGGAGCAGCTGCTGCGCCAGAACTTCATCAACATCCGCCGCGTGCGCGAGTGGCGCGACATCCATTCGCAGCTGCTGACCGTGGTCAAGGAGCAGAAATGGCTGCTCAACAACGAGGCCGCGGGCTATGACGCCGTGCACCTGTCCATGCTGGCAGGCCTGCTGGGCAACGTGGGGTACAAGGGCGAGGAAAGCGAAGCCTACCTGGGCGCGCACGGCATCAAGTTCCATCCGCACCCGGGCGCGCACCTGTCCAAGAAGCCGGGCCGCTGGATCGTCGCGGCCGAGCAGGTCGAGACTTCGCGCCTGTACGGCCGCGGCATCGCCGCCATCGAGCCGCAGTGGCTGGAGGAGGTGGGTGGCCATCTGCTCAGAAAGCAGCTGCTGGATCCGCACTGGAGCAAGAAGCAGGCCGACGTGATTGCCTACGAGCGCGCCACGCTCTACGGGCTGGTGGTCTACAACGGCCGCCGCGTGAGCTACGGCCGCGTGGACCCGCACGAGGCGCGCAATCTCTTCATCCGGCAGGCGCTGGTCGAAGGCGAGTGGGAAACCAAATGGCATTTCCTGCCCGCCAACCTCAAGATGGTGCGCAAGGTGGAGGAACTGGAGCACAAGAGCCGCCGCCAGGACGTGCTGGTGGACGACGAGCTGATCTTCGCCTTCTACGACCAGCAGATTCCGCGCGACGTGTTCAGCGGCGCCACCTTCGACCAATGGTTCCGCACCGCCTGCAAGGACCATCCTGACCTGCTGCGCCTGTCGCGCGACGAGCTGATGCGGCACGAGGCCGCGGGCATCACAACGGACAACTTCCCCAAGACCGTCCGGCTCGGCGGCGTGGACTGCACGGCCGCCTACCTGCACAGCCCCGGCGATGCGCGCGACGGCATCACCGTCACGGTGCCGCTGTTCGTGCTCAACCAGGTCGCGGAGGAGCGCGCCGAATGGCTGGTGCCCGGCATGCTCAAGGACAAGATCCAGGCCCTGCTCAAGAGCCTGCCCCAGCGCCCGCGCAGCCGCTTCGTGCCGCTGCCCGAGAGCGCGGCGCGCCTGGCCGAGCTGTTCACTGCGCCCGAGCGCTGGGCCCAGGGCAGCCTGATCGACGCGCTGCTCAAGCAGGTGCGCGACGAGACTTCGCTGGACGTCAAGCGCGCCGACTTCAAGCTGGACATGCTCAGCCCGCACCTGTTCATGAACTTCCGCATCACCGACGAGCACGGCCGCCAGCTCGGCCAGGGCCGCAACCTCGGTGCGCTCAAGGCCGAGCTGGGCGCCAGGGCGCGCGGCGCTTTCCAGGCGCTTGCTTCATTAAAGATAGCTGACGGCGCGGCTCCTGCAAAAGATTCAGGAAAAGAAGTACCTGAGATTGCCAACAGGAAAGCGAAGCCTGCTCCTGAAAAGGAAGCGGCCGCTTCCGCGCCCAAGGCTCAGCCTGCCGATGCGCGCTACAAGGAATGGAGCTTTGGCGAGTTGCCCGAGCTCATGGAGATCAGGAAGGGCAGCCAGACGCTGATCGGCTTTCCGGCGCTGATCGACCACGGCGATGCGGTGGGCATCGAGGTCTTCGACGAGCCCGAGGTGGCCGCCGCCCGGCACCGCGTGGGCCTGCGCCGGCTGTTCGCGCTGCAGATCCGCGATGCGCTCAAGTACCTGGAAAAGAACATTCCCGACCTGCAGAAAATGGCCGTGGCCTATATGCCGCTGGGCACGCAGGAGGAGCTGCGCAGCCAGATCATCGACGTGGCCATCGACCGGGCCTTCCTGCAGGAGCCGCTGCCGGCCAACGAGGCCGACTTCAAGCAGCGCGTGCAGGACGGGCGCGGGCGCCTGACGCTGATCGCCAACGAGGTGGCGCGCATGGCCGCGACCATCCTGACCGAGTACGCGGCCGCCGCGCGCAAGATCAAGGACACCAAGAACGCGCCCGAAGCGACCCGGGACGCGGGCGAGCAGCTGCAAAAGCTCATGCCCCGGAACTTCGTCGCCGTGGCGCCGTGGGCGCAGCTGGGCCATTACGCACGTTATCTGAAGGCCATCACCACGCGGCTGGACAAGTACCGCGCCGACCCCGCGCGCGACGCGGCCAAGCTCAAGGAACTGCAGCCGCTGGAGCAGCGCTACTGGCGCCTGGTGGCCGAGCGCAAGGGCCAGGTGGACGCGCGCATGCAGGAATACCGCTGGATGCTGGAGGAACTGCGCGTGAGCTTCTTCGCTCAGGAGCTGCGCACGCCGTACCCGGTCAGCGCCAAGCGGCTGGACAAGGTCTGGCAGCAGCTGCAGCATTGACGCGCGTCAAGTCCCGCACGTTTTTCTGCAGCTTCCTGCGGTGACCGGCTATAGCATGGCTGCATGCACATCACATTCCATGGCGCGGCCCGGCAGGTCACCGGCTCCTGTTTCCTGGTACAGGCACAGGGCTGCCGCTTTCTGATCGACTGCGGCATGGTGCAGGGCAGCCGCGAGGCGCGCGAGCGCAACTACCGGCCGTTCCCGTTCGACCCGCGGCGCATCGACTTCGTACTGCTGACGCATGCCCACATCGACCATTGCGGCCTGCTTCCGCGCCTGGCCGAGCATGGTTTCGCCGGACCGGTGTATGCCACGCCCGCCACGGTGGATCTGGCGGATGTGCTGCTCAAGGACAGCGCGCACATCCAGGAAGTGGAGTTCGACCGCGCACAAAAGCGCGATGCCAAATCCAGGGAGCGCGGGAAAGGCCGCCGAAGCCATGCTCCGGTGCTGCCGCCGCTTTATACGCAGCGCGACGTGGAGCGCTGCCTGCAGCAGATGCGCGGCGTGGCCTATGACGAGGAGTTTTCTCCGGCCGAAGGTGTACGGGTGCGCTTTCGCGATGCCGGGCATATCCTGGGCTCGGCCATTGCGGAAATCTGGCTGGCTGACGGACAGGGCGGTACACGCAAGATGGTGGCCAGCGGTGACCTGGGACAGCCCGGGCGTCCCATCCTGCGGGATCCGACACCCATAGACGCGGCAGACGTGCTGTTGATCGAGTCCACCTACGGAGACCGGCTGCACAAGGACATGCCGGCCACGCTGGATGAACTGGTCGATGTGGTCAACCGGACCGTTGCCCGGGGCAATGTGGTGATTCCCGCCTTTTCCGTGGGGCGCACCCAGGAGATCCTGTACCACTTCCTCCAGCAGGCTGCCTGCGGCCGGCTGGCTCCGCTGGACATTTTCGTCGACTCTCCCATGGCCGTGGCCGCCACGGAAATCACCGCCCGGCATTTCGAGCTGTTCGACCAGGAGGCGCGCGAACTGCTGGCGCGGGCCCGGCACTCGTCACAGCTGCTGCGCGTGCATTTCATCAGCGATGTGCAGGACTCCATCCGCCTCAACCGCGTGCAGTCCGGCGCAGTCATCATTTCGGCCAGCGGGATGTGCGATGCGGGCCGCGTCCTGCATCACCTGCACAACAATCTGGGCCGGCGCGAATGCGCGGTCATCATCGCGGGCTTCCAGGCCGAGGGCACGCTGGGCCGCCGCCTGGTGGACGGAGACCGGCTTGTACGCCTGCTGGGCGACGATATCGAAGTGCGCGCCTCCGTGCATACCTTGGGCGGCTTCTCGGCCCATGCCGACCAGAAGGCGCTGCTGGACTGGGCGCGGGCCATGCATCAGCCGCCGCGCCAGGCCTTCGTGGTGCACGGCGAAGCGGTGGCCTCCCAGGCCTTGGCGGCAGCCCTGCGGCTGGAGCCTGGCTGGAATGCCTGCGAGGTGACGGTGCCGCAAGAGGGCGCGATGCACCCCATCTAGGAGCGGGCCATGGAACTGCCGTGGGAAGCGCTGGACCACTGGATCGCCTCTCTGGCGCTGGGCCTGCTGATCGGCGTGGTGAGCGAACGCCGCGAATCGGCACGCCGCTCCATGGCCGGCATCCGCACCCATGCGCTGACGGCGCTGCTGGGATGCGCGGCCTGGAGCCTGGGCATGTGGCCCTTTGCCGCGACGCTCCTGGTCCTGGGCGGCCTGGCCGTCGTCGCCTATTGGCGTTCCTCGCGGCGGGATCCGGGGTTGACGGGCGAAGTGACGCTATTGCTCTCGCTCACCCTGGGCGCGCTCTCGCACCAGAGTCCCGTGCTTGCGGCCGGCCTGGGCGTGCTGTGCGCCATCCTGGTCCATGCCAAGGAGCGCCTGACCCGCTGGAGCCGCGTGCTGCTGCGCGAACAGGAGCTGCACGACGGCCTGCTGCTGGCCGCAGCCGCGCTGGTGGTGATGCCATTGTTGCCGGCTCGTCCCATCGATCCCTGGAACGTGCTGCAACCGGCCACCTTGTGGCGGGTGGTGGTCCTGGTCATGGCCGTAGGCATGCTGGGGCAGGTGCTGACGCGGGCGCTGGGGCCTCGCTGGGGTTTGCTGGTCACGGGGTTTTTCTCGGGCCTGGTGTCGTCGACGGCCGCCGTCGCCAGCCTGGGCCAGCGGGCCCGGGGGCAGCCCGCACAGCTTTCGGCCACCGTGGCTGCGGCCATGCTGGCCCAACTGGCATCCCTGGGCCTCCTGGCAGCCCTATTGGCCGCTGCTTCCATGCCCTTGCTGCGGTCCATGGCCTGGCCGCTGGCTGCCGCCGCGGCAGGCCTGCTGCTGGCGGCGGTGGCGGGCCTGCGCCAAGGCTGGCTGCAGCCGGGCCCGAAGGAGACGGCAGCAAAGGAGGCCGCACAAGCGCAGACGGATTCTGCCCGTGCCTTCCGGCTTTCCCAGGCCCTGGCCATCGCCGCCATCATGGCGCTGGTGCTGCTGCTCGCTGCGTGGCTGCAGCACCTGTTCGGCAATGCCGGTGTGCTGGTCGGCAGCGCCGTGGTGGCCCTGGCGGAGGCACATGCTGCCGCTGCCGGACTGGCGCAGCTCCATGCTTCGGGCAGCCTGCCGCTGGCGATGGCCCGCTGGGGTGTGCTGGCGACATTGGCGGCCACGGTCGCGGCCAAGTCGGTGCTGGCATTTGCCTCGGGAGGGGTGCGCTACGGCGCATGCGTCAGCACGGGCCTGGGCCTCATGCTGGCGGGAGCATGGCTGGCGGCGTAGCCAGCGCCTCGATCAGCTCGTGCGCCGAAACATCGCGCGCCGCGCCGAAGCCGGCCACATGGCGTGCCAGCGTGGGAGTGATGCAGATGAAGCGGAAGTCTCCGAGCAGGGTCATGGGCTCGGCCTCGGGAAAGCGCTGCAGGTAGGCGGTGCGCATGCCTTGCCAGAGCACGCTGTCTTGCGGCGGGGTGGATGCCACGCCCTGGATGCTGGCGCGCTCCAGCGCATGCACGCCCTGGCCGGGCTCTTCGGCCGCCGTCACCAGCAGGCTGACCGCGGGGTGCTGCTCCATGGCCCGGGTGTGGGCGGCCAGGCCGCTCACATGGATGACAAAGCAGGAAAACTGCGCGCACCACGCCCAGGGCACCATGGACAGCCAGGGGGCGGGCAGGGCGGCGGCTTGCACCGGCGCGGCCAGCGGCTGTACGGCCAGGGCGGCCGTGCGCCGGCTGGCAAGCAGCGTGCGCAGGGAGATCTGCAGGCGTGATTCGTGGGGCATGCCGCCATGGTAAGCGCAGCGGCCACAGCGTGGGGATGCTGTGAAAATCATAGCGTTCAGCGCATGCTGGAAAAGGCCTGCGGCCCCAAAGAGACTGCAGGCCGAACGTCACCTTGGCGACCAGGTGTTGGGGGCATCCCGGATGCCTCCTGCAGGCGCAGGGCCTAGCCTTGATGGCTGATCCGCGATTTGTCGTGTTTTTTACTTATCCTGCACCCGCCATGTCCGCCACAACACCTGCCCACTACGCTTACTGGCCCACCCGTCTGCCCCACTCGATCACCGTTCCCGCCACCAGCGTCTGGGAAAACCTGGCCATCAATGCGCGCCGCTACCCCGACAAGACCGCGCTGGTGTTCATGGGCCGCTCCACAAGCTACAAGGAGCTGTGCGACGGCACCGAGCGCATGGCGGCCTACCTGCACAGGCTGGGCGTGCAAAAGGGCGACCGCGTCATTTTGCTCATGCAGAACACGCAGCAGCTGGTGCTCGCGCATTACGCCATCTTCCGCGCCAATGCCGTGGTGGTTCCCGTCAACCCCATGAACATGGCCGAGGAACTCAAGCACTACATCACGGATGCCGGCGCCAAGGTGGCCATCACCACGGCGGACCTGGCACCCGAGCTGGCCAAGGCCAGCAACGGCCTGCCCGTAGGCCAGGGGCTTGAGCACATGGTGGTCACGCAGTTCACCGATGCCTTCGATGCCGGCGTGCAAGGCCCCGATGCGCCGCCCGAGAGCTGGCGCAACTGGCTGCTGTCCGAGCGCGAGCCCGCGCAGCTGCAGGGCGGCACCGTCCATGCGTGGACCGAGGCGCTGGCCTGCACCGACGCGCCGCCCGCGCACACGGCGGGCCGCGACGACATGGCCGTGCTGCCTTATACCAGCGGCACCACGGGCCAGCCCAAGGGCTGCATCCACCTGCACCGCAGCATCAACCACAATGCCGTGGCCGGCAGCTACTGGGGCACGGGCACCAGCGAAAGCGTGGTGCTGGCCGTGGTGCCGATGTTCCACATCACCGGCATGGTCTCGGTGCTGCATGCGGCCATCTACATGGGCGCCACCATCGTCGTCATGCCGCGCTGGGACCGCGAGCTGGCCGGCCGCCTGATCTCCCACTACCAGGTCACCAGCTGGACCAATATCCCCACCATGGTCATCGACCTGCTGGGCAGTCCCAATTTCGCCTCCTTCGACCTGTCCAGCCTCAAGTACATCGGCGGCGGCGGCGCGGCCATGCCCCAGGCCGTGGCCCAACGCCTGCTGGAGCAGTACGGCTTGCGCTTTTGCGAAGGCTACGGCCTGACCGAAACGGCGGCGCCCACGCACAGCAACCCGCCGGACCGCCCCAAGCAGCAATGCCTGGGCATTCCCTTCATGAGCACCGATGCGCGCGTGGTCAACCCCGACACCGGCGAGGAGGTGCCCCAGGGCGAGCAGGGCGAGATCGTGGTGCACGGCCCCGAGATTTTCGAAGGCTACTGGCAGCGCCCCGATGCCACGGCCCAGGCCTTCATGGAGATCGGCGGCAAGCGGTTCTTCCGCACCGGCGACCTGGGCCGCGTGGACGAGGACGGCTACTTCTTCATCACGGACCGCCTGAAGCGCATGATCAACGCCAGCGGCTTCAAGGTCTGGCCTGCCGAAGTCGAGGCGCTGATGTTCCGCCATCCGGCCATCCAGGAAGCCTGCGTGATCTCGACCAGGGACGCCTATCGCGGCGAATCCGTCAAGGCCGTGGTCGTGCTGCGCGCCGGCCATGAAAACACCACGGAAGAGGAAATCGTCCAATGGTGCCGCGACAACATGGCCGTCTACAAGGCGCCGCGCTCGGTGCTGTTCGTGCCCGCGCTGCCCAAGAGCGGCAGCGGCAAGGTCATGTGGCGCATGCTGCAGGAACAGGAAAACGCCCCCAAATAAGCGGCTGCATGCAGGGGAAAGCAAGGGCCGCCTGAAGCCGGCATTCCCGGCACGAAGGATCGGGCGGCCTCTGAAGGCCGCACATTCCTGCACCATCTCCGCAGCGGGCCGCGCTCCTTGCCTGGAGCTCGGCCCGCTGCTGCATTCCATGCCTTGCAAGGGGGCAATTGCCGTAGCTTTCCCCGGTGGTGCCTGGGAAGGGCACACTTTATGATGCACATATCAATCTCATGGCGTCCCAAGTTCGAGTGCCCATGCGCGCAAGCCAGGCACTCGGCGCTACAACCTTGCGAGCGATATGAGATCTATTCAGAAGACCCAAGATACCCCGATTGAAACAGAGGAGCAGTTCCGCCTCCTGGTCCAGGGGGTGACGGATTACGCGATCTACATGCTTTCGCCGGCCGGCATCGTGACGTCCTGGAATGCCGGTGCGCAGCGCATCAAAGGCTATAGCCGCGCGGAAATCATCGGCCGGCATTTCTCCTGTTTCTATACGCCGGAAGATTGTGCGGCCGGGGAGCCGGCGCTCGTTCTGGCAACGGCTGCCAAGGAGGGCCGTGTCGAACGGGAAGGCTGGCGCGTGCGCAAGAATGGCAGCCGCTTCTGGGCCCACATCGTGGTGGATGCCATTCGCGACGAGGCAGGAACTCTGCTCGGTTTTGCGAAGATCACCCAGGACATCACCCAGCGCAAGGAAGCTGCGGCGGCGCTTGAAAAAGCCAAGGCCGCGCTGTTCCACGCTCAGAAGATGGAAGCCATCGGAAGGCTGACGGGCGGCCTGGCGCACGACTTCAATAACTTGCTGGCCGTGCTGTCCAATGGACTGGAAGTGCTGGCCATGCAGTCGCGCACGCATATGGATACCCGGGTCATGGAGGGCATGCGCCGGGCGGTCGACCGCGGAGCCTCGCTCACCCAGCAGCTGCTTTCGTTTGCGTGGCAGCAGCCGCTGCAGGCGCAGGTGCACGACCTCAATGCTCTGGTGCGCGATTTCGAGCCGATGCTCGCACGCGCCAGCGGCCACCTGACGCTCATCGATTTGAGACTTCGGGCCCGCAATGCTTTCGCTCTTGTGGATGTGGCCGGGTTCGAGACCAATCTTCTCAATCTGGTCGTGAACGCCATGGACGCAATGCCCTCAGGCGGAGCCGTGACCATCGCCACCGACAACATTGCATCGGGCAGCGAAGTGACCTCGATCCTTCCTGCCGGGCACTATGTGCGGGTGTCCGTCTCGGATATTGGCATCGGCATGTCCGCGCAAGTCATGGCGCAGGCGTTCGAGCCCTTCTTTACCACCAAGCCGCCAGGCAAGGGCACGGGGCTCGGGCTCAGCCAGGTGTATGGATTCGTCACCCAATCGGGCGGCGATGTGGTCATCACCAGCAAAGAAGGCAAAGGGACAACGGTCGACCTCTACTTTCCCACGGCGGAACCGATGCAGGCGCTGCGCCTGCCGGACGTTTCGAAGTCCGAGACAGTCCTGCTGGTCGATGACGAACCGGATGTACTGGCGCTCGCATCGGAGATGTTCAGAAGCATCGGATACGAGACCGCTGCCGCAGGCAATGCCACCGAAGCGATCGAGATTCTGCGCAGGCGCACCGATATCGACATCGTCTTCACCGATATCGCCATGCCCCAGGGCATCAGCGGACTCGCGCTGGCGCGCTTGATCCGGGCGGAATACCCGGGCATCAAAGTCATCCTGACTTCGGGCTACCCGCTTTCTGCACTGCGCCACGAGCACGAAACCATCAGCCAGTTCGTGTTCGTACACAAGCCCTACCGCCTGGCCGATCTTGCCAAGGTGCTGAGGGCGGCGTGAACTAGCTGCCGGGCCCTGTGAAGCATGAGGTTGTGATTTCGAGGCCTATCCCGCAGCCCTGGCCAGGCTTGCAAATGGGGAACGGCACAGGTGACGGCTCTTCATAGGCTTGTTGCTCTGAACTGTCGTGCTGACCATGGCCGGTTGTCATGCCCGTGAGCATGGATACGAATACCGCTACCGCGATCCATGCTCTCGCTTCCTTGCATATGGCTGCGGGCCCCGGACCGGGCACCATCGCTGCCACCCGCATGGACTTCAACCTCATGGCCATGGCAGACACAGGCACCACGGCCACGGCATGCATCGACAATCTTCAGCGCCGTTGTGCGCGGAACACCGGAACAATGATTCACAAAGATTTTCCAGGCGGGCTCATAGACTTACCCTTCGTTCAGCAAAGGATGCCCGCCATGAAAAAAATGCTCTCCCTGGCCGCAGTGGCCTTGCTTCTCAGCGGTTGTGCCGTCTACCAGGACGGTTACTACGATGATGGATACAAAAAGCCGCATCCGCACGGCTGTCCTCCGGGCCAGGCCAAGAAAGGCAACTGCTGATATCCCAACCCGCTGCGGCGGGTTTTGTATTTCCGGTGTCCGGAACAGCTCGCCGCAAAGCAGCTTTGCCCCATGCATCTTCTTCAGGAAGCCGGCAAAGGCATGCCAAGCATGGCCCATGCAGATCCGCTGCCGAAGCGCGGGAACATATGCGTAGGCATTTCAATGCCGGTCTTGACCATTCCTTGCCGCAATTTTGAAAACGGCGCACCGATGCAGCTCGGTTGTCCGAGCTGGAACAGCCCTTGCCGGAGACCTCATGGCCTGGCGGATAAGCACCGAGAGGCTTGTCCGCCCGAAGGCCTGAGTCTTTGCATAAAGGTGCTGAATGACAAAGATCGCTGTTGTCGGAATAGGGTATGTGGGGCTGTCCAACGCTATGCTGCTGTCGCAATTCAACGAAGTGACGGCCCTGGATATCGATGCGCGCAAGGTGGAACTGCTGAACTGCAGGCAATCTCCGCTGGCGGATGCCGATATCCAATATTTTCTGGCGCACAAGAAACTGAAATTCCGTGCCACCCTGGATAAACAGGAAGCCTATAAAGACGCGCAATATGTCATCGTCGCAACGCCCACGGATTACGACCCCCGGTGCCGATGCTTCGATACCCGCTCCCTCAAGTCCGTGGTCAGCGATATCAGGCAAATCAATCCAAGGGCCGTCATCGTCATCAAGTCCACCGTTCCCGTGGGATTCACCCGGCAGCTCAAGAAGGAAATGGCGCATGAGAACATTCTCTACGCGCCGGAATTCCTGCGGGAGGGCAAGGCACTGCATGACAACCTCCACCCCAGCCGCATCGTGGTGGGAGAGCGTTCCGAACGTGCCCGCTTTCTGGCGGACCTGGTGCTCGAAAGCGCGGTGGATAAAAGAGCACCGGTATTGCTGACGGACAGCTCCGAGGCCGAGGCCATCAAGCTCTTCGCCAATACCTATCTGGCCATGCGCGTGGCCTACTTCAACGAGCTGGATACCTATGCGGCGGTGCACGGGCTGGATACGCGCCAGATCATCGAGGGCGTCTGCCTGGACCCACGCATCGGCAGCCACTACAACAATCCTTCCTTCGGCTATGGCGGCTACTGCCTGCCCAAGGACACCCGGCAGCTGCTGGCCGACTATGCGGACGTTCCGCAGCACCTCATCCATGCGATCGTGAAGTCCAACGGCACGCGCAAGGACTTTGTGGCGGGCGACATCCTGAACCGCAATCCGGCCGTGGTGGGCATCTACCGCCTGGTGATGAAAGCCGGCTCGGACAATTTCCGCGCCTCGTCCGTCCAGGGGGTGATGAAGCGGCTCAGGGCCAGTGGCATTACCGTGTTGGTGTACGAGCCGGCTTTGGATGCGCCGCACTTCCTCGATTCCCGCGTGACCAGGGACTTGGACGAATTCAAGCGGACAAGCGATGTGATCGTGGCCAACCGCATGGTGGACGAGCTGGCCGATGTCAAAGGCAAGGTCTACACCCGGGATCTGTTCGGGGGAGATGCCTGACTGGCCATTGGTTTTTTTGAAGCCAGGCTGTCTGGTGGACAGCTGCCTGTGAATGCTCAGCCCAAAATTCTGAAACCTGCGGCAGGAGCGCCGCGGCACCTATCCATCAACAAACCATTTCAATATCTTGAGAAAAACTTTGCGTTTGTTTCCATCTCCTGGTTTTTTTGCCGGGCAGAATGTGCATTCCTGTGTCCAGTCGGATAGCAATCTGCCAATTGATTGCACGGCAAATGCTTATAGATCCGTTTCTGGACGCCTTCGACGCACTTCACCCTATTCGAGTTTTGTGGGCTGGCAGAGTGTTTGAATCGAGCTGTTTCTGACAGCAGGATCTGTGCCTGCTATTCGCGGATGCTTGGTCATTCGCGCGGAAAATGGTGTATTTCTGAAACTGCGCGAGCGCTGAAGCCTTCTTGAAGGAATGAACATGAAAGTTCTGTTGACCGGCGGTGCCGGCTATATCGGCAGCCATACCGCAGTGGAACTGCTTGCGGCCGGGCATGAGGTCGTGGTGCTGGACAACTTCAGCAACAGCAGCCCTGTGGCCATGCAGCGGGTCGAGAGGATCACGGGCCGCCAGATCCCGGTGGTGCAAGGAGATGTGCGGGACCAGCCGCTGCTGGAGCGCGTGCTGCGCGAGCATGCGGTGGACGGCGTGGTGCACTTTGCGGGCAAGAAGGCGGTGGGGGAGTCGGTGGCCCAGCCCATCGACTACTTCGACAACAACGTCAACGGCACGCTGGTGCTGCTGCGTGCGATGCAGGCCACGGGCGTCAAGCGTCTGGTGTTCAGCTCTTCGGCCACGGTCTACGGCACGCCGCAGTACCTGCCGCTGGACGAGCAGCATCCGCTGTCCGTCACCAATCCCTATGGTCGCAGCAAGCTGATGGTCGAGGAAATCCTGTCGGACCTGTTCCATTCGGATTCCTCCTGGGCGCTGACGGTGCTGCGCTATTTCAATCCGATCGGTGCCCACGAAAGCGGGCTGATTGGCGAGGATCCTGCGGACATTCCCAACAACCTGCTGCCGTTCGTGGCCCAGGTGGCGGTGGGCCGGCGCGAGCGCCTGCAGGTCTTCGGCAGCGACTACCCGACGCCGGACGGCACGGGCGTGCGCGACTACATCCATGTCGTGGATCTGGCGCGCGGCCATGTGAAGGCGCTGGAGCGCCAGCAGCGGCAGTCCACGCCCGAGCACCTGGTGGTCAACCTCGGCACGGGCCGGGGCTACAGCGTGCTGGAAGTGGTGCGCGAGTTCGAGCAGGCCAGCCACAGGCCCGTGCCCTATGCGCTGGTGCCCAGGCGCCCCGGCGACGTGGCCACCTGCTTTGCGCAGACAGACAAGGCGCGCGAACTGCTGGGCTGGGAAGCCCAGTTCGGCATGCAGCGCATGTGCACGGATGCATGGCGTTGGCAGAGCAACAACCCGAAAGGCTACGACGAGGCTGCATAGCATGTCGGCAGGATTGAAAACTATCTAGGGAGCCCTGCTTGGGCTGCCGGTCACGGCCCGGTACGAAGAAGTGCCTGTTGGAACTGTCAAACTCCGGCCGGATTGTGTTTTGTTACCTTGTGCCTGTCATCCCGCGAGAACGCAAAACCGTTGAAAAAGACATCATATGGATGCATGGGCCCTGTTCCCATGAACCGGGAGGCGGAACGGCCGGTGCCTCTGCACACCGGTACCCGTTTGTGGTGTACGCGCAGGCGTGAGCATCTTCATCAAAAGAAATTGGGACTTGCATGGCTTTTCTACGTTCTTCGCTTCGTACAGCGGCAGCCGTCACGCTCGCATGCGCTGCCGGCCTGGCCCAGGCTCAGGCCTATATCAGCGGCTCGGTCTCTGGACAATTGGCACCGGGTGTGTATGGGCGCGTGGATATCGGCAATGCGCCGCCCGCGCTGCTGTACCAGCAGCCCATGCTGATCGCGCCGCCGGCCGTCGTGGTGCCGCAGCAGCCGGTCTACATGTGGGTGCCGCCAGAGCATTCGCGCCACTGGCGCCGCTACTGCGGGCGCTATCACGCTTGCGGCCAGCCCGTTTATTTCCTGCGCAATCCGCCGCCGCACTGGCACAGAGGGGGACCAGGGCCGCGTCCGGGCTGGGATCGCCCGGGGCCGCATTTCCACGAGGGCCGAGGCCATGGCCGGGGCGACTGGGACCGCCATGACCGGGGCCACGGACGCGGCCATGGACATGGAGGCGGCCATGGCGGAAGCCACGGCCACCATCGCGATTGATGCTTCGGTGCGCAGATGCCTGGCATCTGCCGTCCCGTCGAACAACGCCCTGCCGGCATGCGGCAGGGCGTTTTCATTTGCGCGGCTGAAAAGATATCTCAAGCCATTGATCTAGGGTTTACCAGTAGTTTTTTGTTGTGTTTTTGCAATCAAAGATGCTTTGATGTTCAAAAAAGATAGCTTCTATCCTTTGTAATGGAAGTGTTTGAAGCCATTTCTTTA
The DNA here is from genome assembly GCF_040187735.1 of Comamonas sp. w2-DMI. NCBI lineage: Bacteria > Pseudomonadati > Pseudomonadota > Betaproteobacteria > Burkholderiales > Comamonadaceae > Comamonas > Comamonas sp. w2-DMI. The sequence goes on from NZ_JBANEL010000020.1 coordinate 28,435, forward strand.
GCTAGTATTTGTTGCTATACGTAGTTTCTCAGATATTCACATGAGGCATAGCAGCTAGCGGCGTGCCTGGGTGTTCCAGGGCTGCATGCCTATTCAAAATAGCTGTCATTCGTTTTGATGATGTGACAGCCATGCCCCAGACCGAGACTTCCAGCACTGCCTTTGCCCTCAAGGGCATTTCTTCCATGGCCACGCGCCAGGTGCTGGCGGAGCTGGCGGCGGCCTGGCAGGCGCAGGGCGGCGAGCCGGTGGCCATCGAATCGGTGGGCGGGGTGGATGCAGCCAGGCGCGTGCAGGCGGGCGAGGAGGCGTTCGATGTGGTGTTCCTGGCCGCCGATGCCATGGCCCAACTGGAAGACAGCGGCCGCGTGGTGGCCGGCAGCAGGGTGGCTCTGGTGCTGTCCAGCACCGCCGTCGCAGTGCCCGGCGGCGCAGTCTTGCCCGATATCTCCACGGAACAGGCCTTGCGCGCCGCGGTGCTGGCCGCGCCCCGCATCGGCTATTCCACCGGGCCCAGCGGCGTGGCGCTGCAAAAGCTTTTCGAGCGCTGGGGCATTGCCGAGCAGATCAGGCCGCGCATCGTGCAGGCCCGCCCCGGCGTGCCCGTGGGCTCGCTGATTGCCACGGGCGAGGTGGCCCTGGGCTTTCAGCAGCTGAGCGAACTGATCCATGTCGAAGGCATTGCGATCGTCGGACCGCTGCCGCAGGCAGTGGCCATCGACACGGTTTTCTCCGGCGGCGTGGTGGCAGGCTCGGCCCATGCCGATGCCGTGCGCCGCCTGCTGGCCTTCATGGCTTCGCCCGGCGCGGACGAGGCCAAGCGCCGCCAGGGCATGGAGCCTGCCTGACGGCGGGCCGGGCGGCACAGGCTGCATTCGGCAACAGAACTTCACCATTGAATCCATACAAGGGGCGGATACAAGCCCTGGCATGGCACGCGTATCGAGCATCTCTTGAAAAGGCGCCGTACCGGCCACGAAACAGGAGCGCGAGGCGACAAAGAGAGGCAACCGAGATACCAATATGACTTCGCAAACCATTTCCCCGGCAACGGACGCCACGGTCGCCAATGTGCAGACCGTGCTGAACGACCATCCGTTTTCCGGATTCCAATGGGTGATCTTCGCCCTGTGCTTTTTCATCGTGCTGCTGGACGGCTTCGATACCTCGGCCATCGGCTATATCGCGCCTTCGCTGATCACCGAATGGGGCGTGGCCAAGCCCGACCTGGCGCCGGTGCTGAGCGCCGCGCTGTTCGGCCTGGCCGGTGGCGCCATGGGCTCGGGCCCGCTGGCCGACCGCTTCGGCCGCAAGGCCGTGCTCGTGGGGTCGGTGCTGGTGTTTGCCATCGCCTGCCTGGCTTCGGGCTATTCGCATGACATCCAGACGCTGACCGCGCTGCGCTTCGTGACCGGCCTGGGCCTGGGCGCCGCCATGCCCAATGCCGTGACGCTGATGAGCGAGTACTGCCCCGATTCGCGCCGCGCCATGCTCACCAACGCCATGTTCTGCGGCTTTCCGCTGGGCGCGGCCTTCGGCGGTTTTCTGGCGGCGTGGATGATTCCGCATTTCGGCTGGCGCAGCGTGCTGCACCTGGGCGGCCTGGCACCGCTGGTGCTGGCCGTGCTGCTGCTATTGCTGCTGCCCGAGTCCGTGCGCTACATGGTGGCCAAGGGCTATGCGGCGGACCGCATCCGCAAGCCGCTGGCGCGCATTGCCGGCCATGCCGTGCAGAACGTGCAGCGCTTCGTGATGACGGAGAACAAGGCGGCCGTGGAGGGCAAGAGCGGCATGGGCGTGGTGCTGTCCAGCCAATACCGCGTGGGTTCGGTCATGCTGTGGATTGCCTACTTCATGGGCCTGGTCATCTTCTACGCGCTGATGAACTGGATGCCTGTGCTGTTCAAGGAGGGCGGGCTGGACCCCAAGACCGCGACGCTGGTGGCCGCGCTGTTCCCGCTGGGCGGCGTGGGCGCGGTGTTCTTCGGCTGGCTGATGGACCGCTTCAACGCCAACCGCATCATCGCCATCGGCTACGCGCTGACGGCCGTGTCGATCTGGTGGATCGGCCAGGAAGCGGGCAGCCTGGGCTGGCTGGTGGTCTCGGTGTTCGTGGCCGGCACCATCATGAACACCGCCCAGTCGTCCATGCCGGCGCTGGCCGCGGCCTTTTACCCCACCAGCGGCCGGGCCACCGGCGTGGCCTGGATGCTGGGCATCGGCCGCTTCGGTGGCATCGCGGGCTCCTTCCTGGTGGCCGAGCTGACGGCACGCCAGCTGGGCTTCAGCCAGATCTTCTCCGTGGTGGCCATTCCCGGCCTGATCGCCACGGCGGCCCTGGTCATCAAGCAGCTGGCCAGTCCCAGGGCGGCCGACTGATTTTGCAAAATGGGGCCGGCCCGGATGGCCGGCCATCTCTGTCAACCGTTGATTTCCAACCTTCGAGAGGGGTTCATTCATGATTATTGACGTACACGGCCACTACACCACGGCGCCTGCGGCGCTGGGCGTCTGGCGCGACCTGCAGATCGCCGGCCTCAAGGATTCGAGCAAGGCACCCCAGGCTTCGGACCTGAAGATCAGCGACGACGAAATCCGCGAGACCATCGAGAACAACCAGCTCAAGCTGATGAAGCAGCGCGGCTCGGACCTGACCATCTTCAGCCCGCGCGCCTCGTTCATGGCCCACCATATCGGCGACTTCCAGACCTCCAGCACCTGGGCCGCGATCTGCAACGAGCTGTGCTACCGCGTCAGCCAGCTGTTCCCCGACAACTTCATCCCCGCCGCCATGCTGCCGCAGTCGCCGGGCGTGGATCCCAGGACCTGCATTCCCGAACTCGTGAAGTGCGTGGAGCAGTACGGCAACGTGGGCATCAACCTCAACCCCGATCCCTCGGGCGGCCACTGGACCTCGCCGCCGCTGTCCGACAAGAGCTGGTATCCCATCTACGAAAAGATGGTGGAGTACGACATCCCCGCGATGATCCACGTCTCCACCAGCTGCAATGCCTGCTTTCACACCACGGGCAGCCATTACCTGAACGCCGACACCACGGCCTTCATGCAGTGCCTGACCAGCGACCTGTTCAAGGACTTCCCGACGCTGAAGTTCCTGATCCCCCACGGCGGCGGCGCCGTGCCCTACCACTGGGGCCGTTTCCGCGGCCTGGCGCAGGAGCTGAAGAAGCCGCTGCTCGAGGAGCACCTGCTGAACAACATCTTCTTCGACACCTGCGTCTACCACCAGCCGGGCATCAACCTGCTGACCGAGGTCATCCCGACCAAGAACATCCTGTTCGCCAGTGAGATGATCGGCGCCGTGCGCGGCATCGACCCGCAGACCGGCCACTACTACGACGACACCAAGCGCTACATCGAGGCCACGCAGAACCTGACGGCCGAGGAAAAGCACATGGTCTACGAAGGCAACGCGCGCCGCGTGTTCACGCGCCTGGACAAGGCGCTGAAGGCCAAGGGCCTGTAATCCATCACTATCGAAACAGGAGCTGGCTGCGCTTTGCCCGCATCGATTTCAGTGTGAATCCATAGAAATCTGGCTGTCATCAAGCGCAAGCTGCTCATGTTTTTGCATTCTTCGGGCCTGCGGCGCAGGCCTGTCCAGGAGGTTTGATATGTACGAACTCGGAGTCGTTTACCGCAACATCCAGCGCACCGACAGCGCCGTTGCCGATGCACTGGCCGCCCTCGGCTCGGCCACGGTGCACGAGGCCATGGGCCGCGTGGGACTGATGAAGCCCTATATGCGCCCGATCCAGCAGGACGTGCAGGTGTCCGGCACGGCCGTCACCGTGCTGCTGCAGCCTGGCGACAACTGGATGATGCATGTGGCCGCAGAGCAGATCCAGCCCGGCGACATCGTGGTCGCCACCGTCACGGCCGAATGCAGCGACGGCTATTTCGGCGACCTGCTGGCCACCAGCTTCAAGGCGCGCGGCGCGCGCGCGCTGATCATCGAGGCCGGCGTGCGCGACACCAAGGTGCTGCGAGAAATGCATTTCCCGGTCTGGAGCCGCTACGTGTCCTCCAAGGGCACCATCAAGGCCACGCCGGGCTCGGTGAACATTCCCATCGTCTGTGCGGGCGCCTATGTCACGCCCGGCGACGTGATCGTGGCCGACGATGACGGCGTGGTCTGCGTGCCGCGCGCCATCGCCGCCAAGACGCTGGAAACCGCGCTCAAGCGCGAGGCCAACGAAGGCGGCAAGCGCGAGATCTTTGCCGCCGGCACTCTGGGCCTGGACTACTACAAGATGCGCGAAGGGCTGGAAAAGGCCGGTCTGCGGTATATCGATTAACACCCCCTGAGCCGCTTTCGCGTCTTCCGCCTGTTGCACGACGCCCTCTCTCGCTTCGCGGGAGGGGGACGATGCCCTCGCTGCGAGGCGGCTCTTGCTTGGCATCCCTGAGTTGTGCCGCGCTGCTTTGACGCATGGCGGGCATCTCAAGAACCGTTGAGGAAAAGACAAATGAGCCAATTTGAAAAAACCCCCGGCTGGCTGGACTGGTACGCCGGCCCCAGCAAGCCCAGGTTCCAGCTGCCCGCAGGCGCCGTCGATGCGCACTGCCACGTGTTCGGCCCCGGCGACGAGTTCCCGTTCGCGCCCGAGCGCAAGTACACGCCCTGCGATGCCAGCAAGGCGCAGCTGTTCGCGCTGCGCGACCACCTGGGCTTTGCGCGCAACGTGATCGTGCAGGCCACCTGCCACGGCGCCGACAACCGTGCCATGGTCGATGCCTGCCTGTCGTCGGACGGCAAGGCGCGCGGCGTGGCCACCGTCAGGCGCAGCGTGACCGACGAGGAGCTGCAGGCGCTGCACGCCGCCGGCGTGCGCGGCGTGCGCTTCAACTTCGTCAAGCGCCTGGTGGACTTCACGCCCAAGGACGAGCTGATGGAGATCGCGGGCCGCATCGCCAAGCTCGGCTGGCACGTGGTCATCTACTTCGAGGCCGTGGACCTGCCCGAGCTGTGGGACTTCTTCACCGCGCTGCCTACCACCGTGGTCGTGGACCACATGGGCCGCCCCGACGTCAGCAAGGGCGTGGACAGCGCGGAGTTCGCGCTGTTCCTGAAGTTCATGCGCGAGCACCAGAATGTGTGGAGCAAGGTGAGCTGCCCCGAGCGCCTGACGGTGACCGGCCCCAGGGCGCTCGATGGCGAGCAGAACGCCTACCGCGACGTGGTGCCGTTCGCGCGCCGCGTGGTCGAGGAGTTCCCCGATCGCGTGCTATGGGGCACCGACTGGCCGCATCCCAACCTCAAGGACCACATGCCCGATGATGGCCTGCTGGTCGACTTCATCCCCCACATCGCGCCCACGGCCGAGCTGCAAAAGAAGCTGCTGGTCGACAATCCCATGCGCCTGTACTGGCCCGAGGAGGTCTGACCATGGCCCTCGAGAAACCCTATCTGGACGTGCCCGGCACCATCATTTTCGATGCCGAGCAAAGCCGCAAAGGCTATTGGCTCAACCAGTTCTGCATGTCGCTGATGAAGGCCGAGAACCGCGAGCGCTTCAAGGCCGACGAGCGCGCCTATCTCGACGAATGGCCGATGACCGAGGAGCAGAAGCAGGCCGTGCTGGCGCGCGACCTGAACTGGTGCATGCGCACGGGCGGCAACATCTATTTCCTGGCCAAGATCGGCGCCACCGACGGCAAGAGCTTCCAGCAGATGGCGGGCTCCATGACCGGCATGACCGAGGACGAGTACCGCGCCATGATGATGGGCGGCGGCCGCTCGGCCGATGGCAACCGCTTTGTGGGCGAGGACGGCGACGCGCAGGCGCACCGCCAGCCACAAGGTACTGCCGGCAAGGCCGGACAACAGAAGAAGGAAGACTGAACCCATGGCCCGCATCACCGCATCCGTCTATACCTCGCATGTGCCGGCCATCGGCGCGGCCATGGACCTGGGCAAGACCCAGGAGCCTTACTGGCAGCCGCTGTTCAAGGGCTATGACTTTTCGCGCCAGTGGATGAAGGACAACAAGCCCGACGTGATCTTCCTGGTCTACAACGACCATGCGACCGCGTTCAGCCTGGACTGCATCCCCACGTTTGCCATCGGCACCGCGGCCCGGTACCAGCCCGCCGACGAAGGCTGGGGCCCGCGCCCCGTGCCGCCGGTGGTGGGCCACCCCGAGCTGGCCAGCCATGTCGCCCAGAGCGTGATCCAGCAGGACTTCGATCTCACCATCGTCAACCAGATGGACGTGGACCATGGCCTGACGGTGCCGCTGTCGCTGATGTGCGGCGAGCAGGACCCCAAGACCGGCGCCTGGCCCTGCCCGGTGATTCCGTTCGCCGTCAACGTGGTGCAGTATCCCGTGCCTTCGGGCCAGCGCTGCTTCAACCTGGGCCGCGCCATCCGCAAGGCCGTGGAAAGCTACGACGAAGACCTGAATGTCCACATCTGGGGCACGGGCGGCATGAGCCACCAGCTGCAGGGTGCGCGCGCCGGCCTGATCAACAAGGAATGGGACAACAGGTTCCTGGACCTGCTGATCGAGAACCCCTCTGGCCTGGCGCAGATGCCGCATATCGACTATGTGCGCGAAGCCGGCTCGGAGGGCATCGAGCTCGTGATGTGGCTGATTGCGCGCGGCGCCATGTCCGACGTGGACAGCCCCGCGCCCCTGCCTAAAGTGGCGCATCGCTTCTATCACGTGCCTGCATCCAACACGGCCGTCGGCCACCTGATCTTGGAGAACCAATGAGCGTGCCCCCACGTTCATCGCTTCGCGCAATCACTGCCCCGGTTCCCTGAGGAACAGGGGCCTTCGCCTCCCTGAGGCGGCTCTATGGAGAAAGAAATCATGAGCAAGACCATCAAAGTTGCCCTGGCGGGCGCCGGTGCCTTCGGCATCAAGCACCTGGACGGCATCAAGAACATCGACGGCGTGGAAGTCGTATCCCTCGTCAGCCGCGACCTGGAAAAAACCCGTGAAGTGGCCGACAAGTACGGCATCCGGCACGTGAGCACGGACCTGGCCGACAGCCTGGCACTGCCCGAAGTGGACGCCGTCATCCTGTGCACGCCCACGCAGATGCACGCAGCCCAGGCCATCCAGTGCATGAAGGCCGGCAAGCACGTGCAGGTGGAGATTCCGCTGGCCGACAGTCTCAAGGAAGCCGAGCAAGTGCTGGCGCTGCAGAAGCAGACCGGCCTGGTGGCCATGGTGGGCCATACCCGCCGCTTCAACCCCAGCCACCAGTGGGTGCACAAGAAGATCGAGGCTGGCGAATTCCACATCCAGCAGATGGATGTGCAGACCTATTTCTTCCGCCGCACCAACATGAATGCGCTGGGCCAGCCGCGCAGCTGGACCGACCACCTGCTGTGGCACCATGCCGCCCACACCGTGGACCTGTTCGCCTACCAGGCCGGCAGCCCCATCGTGAAGGCCAACGCCATCCAGGGCCCCATCCACAAGGACCTGGGCATCGCCATGGACATGAGCATCCAGCTCAAGGCCGCCAACGGCGCCATCTGCACGCTCTCGCTGTCGTTCAACAACGACGGCCCGCTGGGCACGTTCTTCCGCTACATCGGCGACACGGGCACCTACATCGCCCGCTACGACGACCTGTACAACGGCAAGGAAGAGAAGATCGATGTGTCCCAGGTCGATGTGTCCATGAACGGCATCGAGCTGCAGGACCGCGAATTCTTCGCCGCCATCCGCGAGGGCCGCGAGCCCAACTCCAGCGTGCAGAAGGTGTTCAACTGCTATAAGGTGCTGCACGAGCTGGAGCAGCAGCTCAACGCTGCCTGATTTCGGTAGACTACCGAAACCATAGCTGCCCGCGCCCGCCGTACAAGCGGTAGCGGGCTTTTTCATTTGATTCGGATTGGCCGTGTGATGCCAGGCCAGTCTGCGGAGCACGCCATGGAAAACCGCCATATCGGACCCTTCACCGTCGCCAACGTAGCCCTGGGCTGCATGAATTTCTGCCATGCCTACGGCAGTCCCGTCTCCACCGAGCAGTCGCATGCCGTGCTGCATGCGGCGCTGGATGCGGGCGTGACGCTGTTCGATACGGCCGCGCTCTATGGCTTTGGCGCTAGCGAGTCGCTGGTCGGGCCGGTGCTCAAGCCCCATCGCAGCCGCATCACCCTGGCCAGCAAGGGCGGCATGGCCGGCGTGCGCGGCGAGGACGGCGTGATGCGCCGCGTGATCGACGGCCATCCCAGGACCTTGCGCAGGAACTGCGAGGACAGCCTTCAGCGCCTGGGCACGGACGTGATCGACCTGTACTACCTGCACCGCTGGGACCAGCGCGTGCCCATCGAGGAGTCGGTCGGCGAGATGGCGCGCCTGAAGGAAGAGGGCAAGATTCGCGCGCTGGGCCTGTCCGAAGTCGGCACCGAGGCGCTGCGGCGCGCGCACCGCGAGCATCCGATTGCCGCGCTGCAAAGCGAATATTCGCTGTGGTCGCGCAATGCCGAGCTGGGCACGCTGGCTGCCTGCAAGGAGCTGGGCATTGCCTATGTGGCCTTCAGCCCCATGGGCCGGGGTTTCCTCAGCGGCAAGCTGCAGGGCGTGGACGGCCTGGTCAAGGGCGACATCCGTGCCTCCATGCCGCGCTTCGCGCCCGAGGCCTATGCGCGCAACCTCCGGCTGTTGGCCCCCATGCAGGCCATTGCCGAAAAGGCGGGCTGCACGATGGCGGAGCTGGCCATTGCCTGGGTGCTGCACCAGGGCGAGCATGTGATTGCGCTGCCCGGCACGACCAGCGTCGACCATCTGCTGGAGGATGTGCGCGGCGGTGGCGTCAGGCTCGATGCGGCCGTGCTGGCCGAACTCGACGAGCTCTTCAAGCCCGAAGCCATTGCCGGCGACCGCTATGCGCTGCAGGCCCAGGGCGAGGTGGATACCGAGAAATACCCGTTCGAAAAGCGCTGAGTCCGCATCCGTGAAAAGGCCTGCGTGGATTTGCATCCCGCAGGCCTTTGTCTGCGCGCCTGTCGAGGAAGCACGGCCTCATGCCATGCGCTGCAGATAGGGCGCCTGCAGCATGTACATGCGGATCACGCTGCGGTACTGGCCGTTGGAAAAGAATTCGTCCACCAGTTCGCCTTCGGGGCGAAAGCCGATCTTGGTGTAGATGTGGATGGCCTTGGCGTTTTCCTTGTCCACATACAGATAGATCTTGTGCAGGTTCAGCACGCGAAAGCCGTAGTCCAGGGCCTGGCGCGTGGCATGGGCCGCAATGCCTTTGCCTTGCTGGTCGGGCGCGACGATGATCTGGAACTCGGCGCGGCGGTGGATCAGGTCGATCTCCACCAGTTCCACCAGGCCGGCGCGCTCGCTGCCGTGCTCGACCACGAAGCGGCGTTCGCCCTGGTCGTGGACGTGGGCGTCGTAGAGGCTGGTCAGTTCGTCGAAAGTGGCGTAGGGCTCCTCGAACCAGTAGCGCATCACGCTGGCGTTGTTGTCCAGCAGATGCACGAAGCGAAGGTCCTCGCGCTCCAGAGGTCTGAGTTGAATGGATGTGTTCATGAATGATTCTTGGTGGTTGTTCAGAATGGTTCAGGGGCGCATGCGCTGCCGCACGGCCCAGGCGGCGGCCAGCAGCAGGGCTGTAGCCAGCAGCAGCACGGCGGCAAAGCCGTGGTCGAAGGCGGTGCTGGCGGCCTGCACCAGGTCGCTTGCGGCATCGCCCCTCAGGGCTTCGGCGGCCAGCAGGGCTTCGTCCAGGCTGTCGCGCACCGTGGACGGCACAGGGGTGCCAGTGGCGGGCACAACGAGGGTGCGCGCATAGACGGCCGACAGCAGGCTGCCCATGACCGTTACGCCCAGGGCACCGCCCAGTTCGTAGGAAACTTCTTCCACCGAGGCGGCCATGCCGGCGCGTTCGGCTGGGGCGCTCATCAGCAAGGTGGCCGAAGCGGCCGTCATGGTCGCGCCGATGCCGGCGCCCAGCACCGTCAGGCTCAGGGCCTGCCACAGGACGGGTGCCTGGTGCAGCGCCAGATAGCCGCCCATGCCCAGGCCGGAGGCCAGCAAGGCCAGGCTCAGCAGCCGAGCACTGCCCCAGCGCGGCAGCAGGCGCCCGGCGACAGGGCCTGCGACAAAGGCCGCGATCGGCAGCGGCAGCACGGCCCAGCCGGCCTGCAGGGGGCTCAGGCCCAGCACCAGCTGCAGGCGCTGGCTGAACACCAGCTCCATGCCCAGCAGCGCGGCCGATGCCACCAGGGCCGCTGTCACGGCGGTGCTGAAAGCCTTGTTGCCGAACAGCGCCAGATCCAGCAGCGGGTGGCTGCTGCGGCGCTGGCGGCGCACGAAGATGGCGAGAAAGGCAATGCCCGTGAGCAGTGCGATGGCGGCCAGCAGCCAGTCGGGCGACTGCTTGCCCAGTTCCTTGAGCGCATAGGTGCCGGCCATCAGGCCCAGCATCGCCTGGATGCAGGCTCTCAGGTCCCAGGGGTGTTCCCGGTTGCCGCGGCTGGCGGGAATCCAGCGCCAGGCCAGCAGCAGGGCGACGAGCACGATGGGCACATTGATCAGGAACACCGACCCCCACCAGAAATGCGCGAGCAGCGCGCCGCCGACCACGGGGCCGAAGGCCGCTCCGCCCGAGGCCACCGAGGCCCAGATGCCGATGGCCAGCGCACGCTCCCGGTCGTCGATGAAGGTGAGCCGTATCAGCGACAGCGTGGCCGGCATCATCATGGCCGCGCCCACGCCCAGCAGCGCCCGGGCTGCAATCAGCACGCCGGTGCCGGGCGCAAAGGCCGCAGCCAGCGATGCCGCGCCGAACACTGCAAGGCCGGCCATGAACAGGCGCTTGTGGCCGAGGCGGTCGCCCAGCGTGCCCATGCCCAGCAGCAGGCCCGAGACCACGAGCGAGTAGCTGTTGATGATCCAGAGCTTGGCCGAGGCGGTGGCCGCCAGGTCGTGGGTCAGGCGCGGCAGGGCGGTGTAGAGCACGGTCATGTCGATGACGATGAGCAGCAGCGCAGCCGATACGATGCCCAGCACCAGCCAGCGGCTGGCGGCCGGGGCGGGGGATGGAGGGGGAAAAGCAGGTGTGATGTCCATGGGAATCCTCTCCGCAGCAGTAATCGTGGGAGATGTCTTCCGATAATCGATCAATTTTTGATTTGCGGGAAGTTCAGATCAGTCAATAAAATTGATGAATGGAATGGACGCTTGAACGCCTGAACCAATTTGTCGCCGTGGCCGACTGCGGCTCCATGACCCAGGCGGCCCGCCGGCTGGGCCGTGCGCAGTCGGCGGTCAGCATGGCCATGGGGCTGCTGGAGGCTGATCTGGGATTGGCGCTGTTCCATCGCGTGGGGCGCTCGGTGCACCTCACGCCTGCGGGCGAGGTCATGCTGCTGGAGGCGCGCGCCTTGCTCAACCAGGCGCAGGCGCTGGACCTGCGCGCGCGCGGGCTGGCCGCGGGGCAGGCTGCCAGGCTGTGCGTGTCGCTCGACGAGGCGTTGCCGTATCCGCCGTTTGCGCGGCTGCTGCGCGAGCTGGCCCAGCAGTTCCCGGCGCTGGAGCTGACGCTGCTCAACGGCACGGCGGCCGAAGTGGCGCGCGATGTGCAGACGCGCCGCGCCGAGCTGGCCTTCCAGTTCGACCGCGGCCCGGCCGATGCGCAGTTTGCCCAGCGCTATGTGGCCGGGGTGCCGCAGATGGTGTTCGTGGCGCGCAGCCATGCGCTGGCGGCCACAAGCCATGGCCCGGTCACCCGCGAGGACCTGGCGGCGCATCGCCAGCTGGTCATGCACATCGAGGGCGTGGAGGACCTGGTGATCAGCCCGCGCATCTGGCGCTCGGACAGCTTTTACGTGATGGCCGACATGCTGGCCGACGGCATAGGCTGGGGCATTCTGCCGCGCAACATCGCGCAGACGCCCGACATCGAGCCGCGCATCGTGGCGCTGGATTGTCCGGAGCTGCGCCTGCCGCCATTGGCGGTGCGCATGCTGAGCCTGCAGGGCGCCGTGCTGGACGGCACGGCGCTGTGGATCCAGCAGCGGCTGGCGGCCCTGCTGATAGAGGGCGACTGAGCCGGAGGCCGCACCGTGCCCGCCGGGAGGCCGGATGCGGCATCAAAAAAACAGCCGCCCGAAGGCGGCTGCTGGCGGATGGCCGGGACGCTCAGTCCAGTGCCAGGCCGGCCTTCTTGATCACATCGCCAAAGCGCTTGCTTTCATCGGCCATGAACTGCTTGAATTCGGCGGGCGTGGGGGTGAAGCTCTCATAGCCGAAGGCCGCGAACTTCTCCTTCACGTCCTGGCCGGTCAGTGCCTGGCGCACGTCGTTGCGGATCTTTTCCTGCACGGCGGCGGGCGTGCCGGGGCGCACGGCCAGGGCATTCCAGCCGGTCACGGCATAGCCGGCAGGGCCGCCCGATTCGGAGACCGTGGGCACGTTCTCGTAGCCCTCGATGCGCTTGGGCGCCGCCACGGCCAGAAAGCGCAGCTTGCCGCCGCGCACCAGCGGACCGGCCGTGCCAAGCGAGCCCAGCGCAAAGCTGAGCTGGCCGGTGGCCACGCCCTGGTAGAGCTGGCTGGTTTCCTTGTAGATCACGTGCTCCATCTTGGTGCCGGTCATGCTCTCCAGCAGGGCCGATCCCAGGTGCACCGGGTTGCCCACGGACCAGGAGCCGTAGTTGAGCTTGCCGGGGTGGGCCTTGGCGTCGGCGATCAGGTCGGCCATGGTCTTGTACGGGCTGTCCACCGGCACGCAGACGAAGAAGTAGTTGCGGAACAGCGGCATCAGGATGTCGAAATCCTTGTCCAGGTTGTACGGCAGCTTCTTGAACAGGTGGGGGTAGGCCGCGATGTGCACGTTGTCCAGCTGGATCATGTCCGTGCCGTCGGTGGCGCCGCGCTTGAAGGCTTCGATGGCGATGAAGCCGTTGCCGCCGGGGCGGTTTTCCACCACCACGGGCTGGCCCCAGGCGCGGCCCAGCTTGTCGGCCACGAGGCGCGAGAGGCCGTCCGGGCCGCCGCCCACGGGGAAGGGGTTGATGATGCGCGAGGCCTTGGTGGGCCACTTGGCGGCATCGGCCTGCGCAAAAGCGGGCATGGCGCAGCCTGCGGCCATGGAGGCGAGGGCAAGCGCTGCCTGGCGGCGGTTCATCTGGAACGAGCGTTGGCTCATGTTTTTGTCTCCCGGGACCGCGAGCGGTCCATCTGTCTGTCGTTGAGGTTCGCGCGTTGGCCGGCCGTTGCGGCAGGGCGCTCGCGCATATTGAATGTCTGTTGCCGACGCATTGGCCCTGGCGCCGGTCGAACGGATTGTGACATCCGGTCGCAATTCACCTAGCGCGGCCCCAGGCTAACAGCTATAGCAAAATGGCATAGCTTGCTTTGTGTGGTGCGCGATGAATCTTCAGCAGATAGAAACCTTTGTCCATGTGGCCGAAACCGGCAGCTTCAGCAAGGCCGCGGTCTTGCTGGACACGGCCCAGCCCGCGCTGAGCCGCCAGGTGCGTGCGCTGGAGACCGAGCTGCGCGAGACGCTGCTGATCCGCACCGGCCGCGGCGTGACGCTGACCGATGCGGGGCGCCGCCTGCTCGAGCACGGCCACGCCATCATGCAGCGCGTGGCCCTGGCCAAGGAAGACCTGGGCAGCCAGCGCGACGAGCCCGTGGGCCGCATCACCGTGGGCCTGCCGCCCAGCCTGGCGCGGCGGCTGACGCTGCCGCTGATCGACGGCTTCAGCCGCGACATGCCCAAGGCGCGCCTGGCCGTGGTCGAGGGCTTTTCCGTGAACATCACCGAGTGGCTGACGTCGGGCCGCATGGACCTGGGCCTCGTCTACACGCCCGAGCCGCATCCGCACATCGAGGTGGCGCCGGTGCTGGAGGAGCGCCTGTGCCTGATCGGCCCGGCCAGCAAGCTGGGCGGGCACAGCAGCGTGCCGTTCTCGCACCTGGACGAGTTCCCGCTGATCATGCCCCAGCGTGGCCAGATCTTCCGCAAGCTCATGGAGGCCCAGGCCACGCTGTCGCAGGTCAAGCTCAATGTGGTCTGGGAAGTGTCCAGCGTGCCGGCCATCCTCGACCTGGTGCGCGGCGGCTATGGCTATGCCGCACTGACCGACAGCGCCATGCGCGGCCACGACATGGATGCCTCGCTGGTCGGCGTGCCGATCAAGTCGCCGCATATCGTGAGCACGCTGTGCCTGGTGCAGTCGGCCAAGAAAAAGGCCACGCCGCTGATCCGCCGCACGGCCGAGCTGCTGCGCCGGCTGAGCCTGCAGGTGTGCGCGGTGGAGAGCGGAACGAATTGATCCCCCTGAGCCGCTGCGCGGCTTCCCCCGGAGGGGACGACATCTTCGGCTGGGCGCTCCCGCGGCGGGACGGCGCGGCCGGCCCGGCCCTTGCTCGATGTTCCTGGCGAAAGGGGCGATGCCGGTGGTGGCTTGTGATGCTATGAAAAAAGGTGCATCTCGCACCGGATAGCTCTTTTTTGTAGCGCGATATGTATTTGGAATTGAATGCGGCAAGGCGCAGACAGATTCCGGATCGATAGCACTTCAGATCAGCGGGCGCAGGGTTCTGGCACCTTCCTGCAGCAGCGGCAGGATGTCCTTGTGCAGGCTGGCCGCCGTCATGCGGCGCGAGGAGGTCACCACGTTGAGCGCGGCCACGGTGTTGCCCTGCATGTCGCGCAGCGGCACGGCCAGGGCCTGGATGGCGAGTTCGTGCTCCTCCTGCGCCACGCAGTAGTCAAGCCTGCGCACCTCTTCGAGCACGGCCTTGAGCGCTGCCATATCCGTCACCGTATGGGCGGTGAGCCGGGGCAGGTCATGGGTCTGCAGCCATTCGTCCAGGTCCGCGGGCGCCAGCGCCGCCAGCAGCACGCGGCCCGTGGAGGTGGCATGGGCCGGCAGCCTTGTGCCCAGGTGCAGGCCGTGGGCCATGAGGCGTTCGCCCTGTTCGTGCACGGCGCTGCGCGCCACGATGACGACTTCGCGCCCTTCGCGCACCACGCAGGAATACGAAAGCCCGGTCTGCGCGGCCAGCCGGTGCAGCACCGGCTGCACGATGCGCGGCAGCCGCGCGGAGGCCAGATAGGCGCCCGACAGCTGCAGCACCTTGGGCGCCAGCCAGTAGTGGCTGCCGTCGGTTTCCAGATAGCCGAGATGGGCCAGCGTGAGCAGGTGCCGGCGCGCCGCGGCGCGCGTGATGCCGGCGCGCTCGGCGGCCATGGTGGCGTTCAGGCGCTGGCGCTCGGTGTCGAAGCTCTCCAGCACGGCCAGGCCCTTGGCCAGGCCCGCAATGTAGTCGGCGGCGGCGATGGGGGGCAGGCTGGCGGAGGGCATGGAGGTTGCGGAAAAGCGGGCGGAAGGTGGTGGAGGCCGGGAGTGTGGCCGGGCATGGGTGCGCATTTTGTGCGATTGCCGGCTGCTTTGCGCGATTATCGCGCAATTGCATGCGATGGCTCTCCTGTTTGACGCAGCACAAAACTAGGCTTGGGCCATGGGTCGCATTCCAACGCAGATGCGGCACCTGTTGACGGAGAACAAGGAGATACAGACACCATGCGCACCAAAGTCGCCATCATCGGTGCAGGTCCCTCGGGCCTGCTGCTGGGCCAGCTGCTCTACAAGGCCGGCATAGACAACATCATCGTGGAGCAGCGCAGTGCCGATTACGTGCTCGGCCGCATCCGCGCCGGCGTGCTGGAGCAGGTGACCATGGACCTGCTGCGGCAGGCCGGCGCCGATGCCCGCATGAACGAGGAAGGCCTGCCGCACGACGGCATCGAGCTGCTGTTCAAGGGCAAGCGCCACCGCATCGACCTGCACGGCCTGACGGGCGGCAAGCGCGTCATGGTCTACGGCCAGACCGAGGTGACGCGCGACCTGATGCAAGTGCGCGCCGCCGAAGGCCTGACCACGGTGTACGAGGCACAGAACGTGCAGCCTGTCGACTTCGAGAGCGAACACCCCAAGGTGCGTTACGAGAAAGACGGCCAGGTGCACGAGATCGCATGCGATTTCATCGCCGGCTGCGACGGCTTTCACGGCATCTGCCGCGCCAGCGCGCCCCAGGACAAGGTCAAGACCTTCGAGAAGGTCTACCCCTTCGGCTGGCTGGGCCTGCTGTCGGACACGCCACCGGTCTCGCACGAACTGATCTATGCCAACACCGAGCGCGGCTTTGCGCTGTGCAGCCAGCGCAGTGCCACGCGCAGCCGCTACTACCTGCAGGTGCCGCTGACCGACAAGGTCGAGGACTGGAGCGACGAGGCCTTCTGGGAAGAGCTCAAGAAGCGCCTGGACCCCGAGGCCCGCGCCCACCTGGTGACCGGCCCCTCGCTGGAGAAAAGCATTGCGCCGCTGCGCAGCTTCGTGACCGAGCCCATGCGCTTCGGCCGCATGTTCCTGGCCGGCGACGCGGCCCACATCGTGCCGCCCACGGGCGCCAAGGGCCTGAATCTGGCCGCCTCCGACGTGGGCTATCTGTCGCGCGCGTTTGCCGAGTTCTACCAGGACAGGAGCAGCGAAGGCATAGACCGCTACTCCGAGCAATGCCTGCGTCGGGTCTGGAAGGCCGAGCGCTTCTCGTGGTGGATGACCTCCATGCTGCACAACTTCCCCGGCGAGGGCGAGTTCAACACCAGGGTGCAGGAGGCCGAACTGGACTATATCGTCCACTCCCGGGCCGGCGCCACTTCGCTGGCCGAAAACTACGTGGGCCTGCCGCTGGTCTGAGGCCGCAAGGCTTGCGCACGGGCCGCTTCGGGCGGCCCATGCCGCCTCGCTGCACGGCCATCGATGCAAATTGGTTGCTGCAGCCTTGCGCAAATATTGATGTCCGATCAGGCCCCGGCGCAGCGCGCCGGGAGTAAGCTTGCCGGCCTTATGGCGCAAATCATGTTTCCACCTCCCTACATCGCTGCGGACCGGGCAGCCCAGTCCCTGCGCGACAGCGGCTATGCCGTGCTGGCGCCGCAGGACTTCGCGCACTGGATCGGTGCCGACCTGGACCAGCTGCATGCGCTGGATGCCGACTGGCAGAGCCTGCCGCCCGATGCCTTTCTCAAGGATGGCGGACGCTACCGGCGCCGGCGCCATTCCTGTTTCGTGGCCCAGGCCGGATCGCTGCAGCAGGTGCCCCACCGTGCCCATTGGCAGCCCGTGGAATACAACGCCCTGCACGGCGGCATGCAGCGCATGTTCGATCCCATGCCCGACGCCACGACGCAAAGCCCGGTCTGGGCCCGGCTGCTGGAAAAGCTGGCCGGGCTGGCTGATCAGGTGTTCTGCGCCGACGGCGGCCACGAGCGCTGGTTTGTGGAGTCGCACCAGTTCCGTATCGACACCACGGATGGCATAGGCCGGCCCACGCCCGAAGGCGCGCACCGCGACGGCGTGGACCTGGTGGCGGTGATCCTGGTCGCCCGCCAGGGCGTGAAGGGCGGCGAGACCCGCGTCTTCGAAGCCACGGGCCCGAGCGGCATGCGCTTCACGCTGACCGAACCCTGGTCGGTGATGCTGCTGGACGATGCGCGCATGATCCACGAGACCACGCCCATCCAGCCGGCGCAGGCCGGCGGCGTGCGCGATACCCTGGTGCTGACCTACCGGCGCGGCAATTTCCAGGGCGCCGAGGTGGTGGACGCGGCCTGAAGCGGAGCTAGGCGCTGCCCCGTGCCGGATGCGGGCTTTCTTCGACGGCAAGGTTGATGTGCATCAAGATGCTGAGGCATGATGGGGTTCAGACTGAGCTTCATTGAACCGGCGGCGGATGGCGCAGATTTCTGTTCCCGGTGATGCCGCCATGCTATCGAAGGAGAAAACATGTCCATGTTCAAGCACATCCTGGTTCCGGTGGATGGCTCCAAGCCCTCGCTGCTGGCGGCCCGCAAGGCGGCCGAGCTGGCCAAGGTCTTTGGCAGCGCGGTGACGGCGGTCTATGTGATCGATCCCTATCCGTTCACCGGCGTGGGCGCCGATTTCGCCTACGGCCAATCCCAGTACCTGAGCGCGGCCACGGCCGAAGCCAATACCGCGCTGGATGCCGTCAAGGCCCTGATGGACGAGGCGGGCGTGGCCGTTTCCACCGTTGTCGGCGAAGGCCATGCGGTGCACGACGGCATCGTGCGCGTGATGGAAAGCAGCGGCGCCGATCTCATCGTCATGGGCTCCCAGGGCCGCCGCGGCCTGGAAAAGCTGATGCTGGGCAGCGTGACCCAGCGCGTGCTGGGCGCCGTGCGCATTCCCGTGCTCGTGGTCCGCGAATAAGCGTTCCCCATCAAATCAAAAAGACCTCCGAGGAGGTCTTTTTTATTGCACAGAGCACAGCCTTTAAAACGGGCTCGCTCCAACAAAGAGACACCGAGCAAGAGCCGCTCAGGGGGTCACTCAATCTTCGCGCCAGAGGCTTCCACGATCGCCTTGTTGGCCTTGAAGTCGGCCTGGAAGAATTTGTCGAAGGCTTCCACGCTCATGGCCTGGGGCTCGGCGCCCTGGGTCTGGATGGCTTCCCGTACTTCAGGCATGGCCAGCAGCTTGTTCACTTCGGCATTGACTTTGTTGACGACGGGCGCCGGCGTGCCCCTGGGCATGAACAGGCCGTACCAGGTGCTGACGTTGAAGCCCTTGAGACCGGATTCGGCCAGGGTCGGCACATCGGGCAGCGAGGTGGAGCGGGCCGCGGAGGTCACCGCGATGGCACGCAGCTTGCCGGACTTGATCTGGCCGATGGCCGAAGGCACGGAGGACACCAGAAGGTCCACGTTGCCCGCCAGCGCGTCCATCATGGCCGGGTTGGAGCCCTTGTAGGGCACGTGCGTGAGCTGGATGCCCGCAGCCTTTTCCAGCATCACGCCGGCCAGATGGATGCTGGTGCCGTTGCCCGGCGAGCCGTAGGTGATCTTGGCGGGCGCCTTCCTGGCGGCGGCCACCACGTCGGCCAGCGTCTTGTAGGGCGAGTTGGCGGCCGTGGCGATCACGATGGGGGTGTAGGCCACATGGGCCACGGGCGTCAGGTCCTTGGTGGGGTTCCAGGGCAGGTTCTTGTACAGATAGGGGCCGAGGACCACGTTGTCCTTCTGGCCCATGACCATGTCGTAGCCCGTGGGCGCCGCTTTCACGGCCTCGGTGATGCCGATGGTGCCGCCCGCGCCGGCGCGGTTGTCGGGCACCACGGTCCAGTGGCTGACTTCGGTGAGCTTGTTGGAGATCACACGCGAGAGGATGTCGGTGCCGCCGCCGGGCGGGAAGGGCACGATCAGGCGCACGGGCTTGTTGGGGTAGTCGGTGGCCGGGCCTTGCGCGGCCGCGGAAAAGCTCAGGCCCAGCGTGGCGGCCATGGCCGTGCAGGTGATCAGTTGGCGAAACATGAAAAAGAAACTCCAGGGACGATTCGGGGGCGCAGTCGCGGCAAGCCGGCTTTTGGCGCGGCGGCCCGTCACTGCAAAAAGCCTGTCGTGCGTTGCGCATGGCAGGCCTGGGGGTCACGGAAGGTGGGCTTTTCGATGATCGGGGAGGGTGGTTCCGCCATCAATGGGTATTTGTCTTTACCGGGGAGGCAGCATGCGGTACCGGCATGTCTGCACCATCCATCGCGCGCGGTGCGCAGCAGGGTGGCTGCTGCGCCAGCGAGCAGCAGACCGATCGGGTCTGGCTGCGGTTGCGGCCCACGGGCGCGATGGCTTGAAGCTGTTGTTGCAAGATGTGCATGCACAGCATGCGGACCATTCTGCCACGTCCCGGACCTTGCCAAGGCTGCCGGCGCGATGGCAGCCGTTCCTATCGGGCAAAGCAGCCATGCGTGCGATCAGCGTACCGGGAAGGCACAGGGCGCGGGGTGAATGAGGATTCTTGATGAAACAGGCCGCCAGCGCTTGCGAGTCGGGCGCCGGCAGCTATTCCATCCGTAGCGGCTGCAAAAGCTCAGGGCTGGCGTACATCGGCGACGACCTGTTCGCCGAAATCGGGCCGCTCCAGCCAGGCCAGCACGCGTGCAGCAGCTTCCTCGGGCGAGGTGAGCTTGCCGGTGGCCTTGAGCTGGGCGAAATTGCCGACGTCCGGAAAATCGCTCTGGTCGGCGCTGCGCAGCTGCACCTGCATATCGGTATCGATGACGCCGGGCGCCAGCGAGCAGATGCGCGCGCCGTGGGGCTTGGCGGCTTCCTCAAGCGCGACGCAGCGGCTGTACTGGTCCATGCCGGCCTTGGCCGTGCAATAGCTGGCCTGCGAAGCCATGGGCCGGCGGCCCAGGCCCGAAGAGATGTTGAGCACCTTGCGCTCGGCCTTCCAGTCGGCCGTGGCGGCCAGGAAGGCGCCGGTCATGGCCATGGGCGCTTCCAGGCCCACGCGCAGCGCATTGATCAGGTCGGCGGCCGGCAGCTGCGACAGCGGCGCGATCTGCGGGATCACGCCGGCATTGTTGATCAGGGTGATGCTGGCCCAGTCATTGGCCTGCAATGTGCGCAGCCAGGTGCCCAGGCGCTGGGCGGCCGCGGCGCTCTGGGCCAGGTCCTGCTGCCACTGGATCAGCTGCGCCGGGCTGCCGGCGCTCGCGGCCAGGGTTTCGCTGCTCCTGCGGGCAATGCTCAGCAGGATGTGGCCCTGGCGCAGCAGCTGCTGGCCCATGGCCAGGCCCATGCCGCGCGAGCCGCCAGTCAAAATCGTCAGATGCTTGGTCATGCGGGAATCTTACGGTCGTTTGCTGGCCACCCCATGCACGTGCTTCTGCGTATGGGAACAACCCTGGAGGCTCAGCCGGGTGCGGCGCCGGCGCTGACGGGCTTGCTCCGGCACGCGGTGGCGGCATGGAAAATGGCCCCACGCTCCCACGCTTCGGATGTTCACCGCCCTCAAGGGGGCGCTTTTGATCCTGGGGCGGCCCGGCGTTGAAAAAAAGCCCCTGCAGCCGCAAGCTGCAGGGGCTTTTCCGCGAGGGGCGGCGTCAGGCGCCCAGGTAGGCGCGGCGCACCGCGTCGTTGGTCAGCAGGTTGGCGCCCGTGTCCTCGAGCACCACCTTGCCGGTCTCCAGCACATAGCCGCGGTCGGCGATCTGCAGGGCGCGGTTGGCATTCTGCTCGACGAGGAACACCGTGACGCCTGCAGCGCGGATGGTCTGGATGATCTCGAAGATCTGCGCAATGACCAGCGGGGCCAGGCCCAGCGTGGGCTCGTCCAGCAGCAGCAGGCGCGGCTTGCTCATGAGCGCGCGGCCGATGGCCAGCATCTGCTGCTCGCCGCCGGACATGGTGCCGGCACGCTGGCCGGCGCGTTCGCGCAGGCGCGGGAACAGGCCGAACACATGCTCGATGCCGGCCTCGATCGCCGCCTTGTCGAGGAAGAAGCCGCCCATCTGCAGGTTCTCGGTGACCGTGAGGTCCGAGAAGATGCGGCGCCCCTCGGGCGAGACCGCGATGCCCTTGCGCATGATGTGGTGCGTGGACATATGCGTGATGTCCTCGCCCTCGTAGAAGACCTTGCCGCCGCTGGCGCGCGGCGTGCCGCAGATGGTCATCAGCAGCGAGGTCTTGCCGGCGCCGTTGGAGCCGATCAGCGAGACGATCTCGCCCTGGTTCACTTGCAGGCTGGCGTTGTCCACGGCGCAGATGGCGCCGTAGTGGGTGGACAGGTTCTGTACTTGCAGCATGGCCGTCATCAGGCTTCTCCCAGATAGGCCTTGATGACCCGTTCATCGTTGCGGATGGCATCGGGCACGCCCGTTGCGATGGGCTTGCCGTATTCCATGACCAGGATGCGCTCGGACACCCCCATGACCAGGCCCATGTCGTGCTCGATCAGCAGCACGGCCACGCCGTAGTCGCGGCGCAGCTGGTCGATCAGGCCCTGCAGGTCCTTTTTCTCCTGCGGATTCAGGCCGGCGGCCGGCTCGTCGAGCATGAGCACGCGCGGCTTGGTGATCATGCAGCGCGCGATCTCCAGGCGGCGCTGGTGGCCGTAGGCCAGGTTGCCGGCTTCGCGGTTGACGAAGGAGCGCAGGCCCATGACGTCCAGCCACTTGAGCGCGTTCTCGATCTTCTCCTCTTCCGAGCGGCGATAGCCCGCCGTGTTGAACAGGCCGCCGAGCAGCGTGGAGCGCGACTGGCGATGCTGGGCCACCAGCAGGTTCTCCAGCACGGTCATGTGCTTGAACAGGCGCACGTTCTGGAAGGTGCGCACCACGCCGTGGTTGGCCACCTGGTGGCTGCTCTGCCCGGCGATGCTCCTGCCGTCCAGGACGACGGAGCCGCCCGAGGGCTGGTAGAAACCGCTGATGCAGTTGAACACCGTGGTCTTGCCGGCGCCGTTGGGGCCGATGATGGCAAACACTTCCTGCGGACGCACGTTGAAGCCCACGTTGTCCACGGCCAGCAGGCCGCCAAAGCGCATGCACAGGTCTTTGACTTCTAGCAAATACTCGCTCATGCGCTTGCCCAGTCTTCGGTTGTAATTATCAAAATGAGAGCGAAGCAGCGGTTCATCACTTCACCTCCACATGATGGCGCTTCATGGGCAGCAGGCCCTGCGGGCGCCAGATCATCATCAGAATCATGACCAGGCCGAAGATCAGCATGCGGTATTCGGAGAACTCGCGGGCCAGCTCGGGCAGGGTGGTGAGGATGATGGCCGCGAGGATCACGCCCAGCTGCGATCCCATGCCGCCCAGCACCACGATGGCCAGGATCAGCGCCGACTCGATGAAGGTGAACGACTCGGGGTTGACGATGCCCTGGCGCGCCGCGAAGAAGGCGCCGCCGAAGCCCGCGAACATGGCGCCCAGCGTGAAGGCCGAGAGCTTGATCTTCATGGGGTTCAGGCCCAGCGAGCGGCAGGCGATCTCGTCCTCGCGCAGCGCCTCCCAGGCCCGGCCGATGGGCATGCGGATCAGGCGGTTGCTGATGAACAGCGTCACCATGGCCAGCAGAAGAGCCATCAGGTACAGGAAGATCACCATGTGCATGGAATTGAATTCCAGGCCGAAGAACTGGTGGAAGGTGGTGCCGCCCTCGACCGAGGGCGAGCGTGCCATTTCCAGCCCGAACACCGAAGGCTTGGGAATGCTGGAGATGCCGTCCGGGCCGCCCGTGAAGCCGGTCAGGTTGGTCAGCAGCAGGCGGATGATTTCGCCGAAGCCCAGCGTCACGATGGCCAGGTAGTCGCCGCGCAGGCGCAGCACGGGAAAGCCCAGCGCGAAGCCGAACGTCGCCGAGGCCAGGCCGGCAAGCGGCAGTGCTTCCCAGAAGGACCAGCCGGCCCAGTGGTACAGCAGCGCGTAGGTATAGGCACCCACGGCATAAAAGCCCACGAAGCCCAGATCCAGCAGGCCGGCAAAGCCCACGACCACGTTCAGACCCAGACCCAGCATCACGTAGATCATGGCCAGCGTCGCGATGTCCACGGCATTGCGGCCCGCGAAGAAGGGCCACGAGGCCGCCAGCATCAGCGCCACGAAGATCATGACGTTGCGGGTGGCCGGCTTCACGTCCGGCAGGGCCGGCAGCTCGACCCTGGGCAGCCTGCCGGCGAGCAGGGGCTTGAGCATCTGCACGATGAAGACGGCCAGGCAGGCCCAGGCCGTCATGCGCCAGTCGGGCACCACGACGGTGCGCCCGCCGGCGCGCTCCAGGTGCAGGCTGAAGATGGGCGCGACCACGATGGCTGTCATGACCGTGGAAATCAGCGCATCGCGCAAAGAAGCGGAAAAGCTGTATTTCATCAGACCTTCTCCACTTCAGGTTTGCCCAGCAGGCCGGTGGGACGGAACATCAGGATCATCACCAGCAGGCCGAAGGCCACGATGTCCTTGTATTCCGAGGAGATATAGGCTGCGGCGAAGGTTTCCGCCACGCCCAGGATCACGCCGCCCAGCATGGCGCCGGGAATGGAGCCGATGCCGCCGAGCACGGCTGCCGTGAAGGCCTTGATGCCCGCCAGAAAGCCGATGAAGGGATTGAGCTTGCCCACGGCCAGCGCGATCAGCACGCCGCCCACGGCCGCCAGCATGGCGCCCAGCACGAAGGTGAAGGAGATCACCTTGTTGGTGTCGATGCCCAGCAGATTGGCCATGTGCATGTCCTGGGCGCAGGCGCGCGAGGCGCGGCCCATGCGCGAGCGCTTGATGTAGAGCGTCAGCAGCACCATCAGCACCACGGTGACCACGATGATCAGGATGCGCGAATAGGGCACATAGACCTCGAAGCCGCCTTCGGTGCCGAAGCGCAGGGCGCCGGGAATCAGCGAAGGCACGGCCATGTCGCGCGCACCCTGGCCCAGGGCCACCCAGTTTTGCAGGAAGATGGACATGCCGATGGCGGAGATCAGCGCCACCAGGCGGGGACTCTTGCGCACGGGCTTGTAGGCCACCTGTTCCACCACCAGGCCATAGACGCCGGTGATGAAGACAGAGACCACGAGCATGAGGCCGATGATGGCCCAGACCGGCAGCCCGCTCTGGGTGCCGACCGCGGAGAGGGTGACCAAACCGATGTAGGCGCCGATCATGTAGATGTCGCCATGCGCGAAATTGATCATGCCGATGATGCCGTAGACCATGGTGTAGCCAATGGCGATCAGGGCGTAAATGGCTCCGAGTGAGAGCCCGTTGAATAGCTGTTGTATCAGCTGGGGTACTAAGTCAGACATGCAATGCCACCCGTAAACAGGAAAAGGCCCGAGGGCCAAATAGCAAACAACCGGGGGCGCCGGGCCTTGGCCCGACGCACCCCGGAAGAGTGAGGTGGATTACTTGTTGGCGACGGACTTGCTGCCGTCCTTGTGCCATTCGAACACCTGGAAGTCGAAGGACTTCAGGTCGCCTTGCTGGTTCCAGGCCACGGGGCCCAGCACGGTTTCGAACGTGCTCTTGTGCATGTGGTCGGCCACCTTGGCGGGGTTGTCGCCTGCAGCCTTGATGCTGTCGAGCAGCACCTGGGTGGCGGCGAACGAGGTCAGCTGGAAGGCGCCGGAGGGATTGCGCTTCTTGTCCTTGAAGGCCTTGACCACGGCGGCATTCTTGGGGTTGGCCGAGAAGTCTGCGGGCAGGGTCACCAGCATGCCTTCGACGGCGGGGCCGGCGATGGCGTTGACTTCAGGGTTGCCCACGCCTTCGGGGCCCATCATGCGGACCTTCAGGCCCTGCTCGGCGGCCTGGCGCAGCAACAGGCCCATTTCGGGGTGGTAGCCGCCGTAGTAGACGAAGTCCACGCCGGCGCTCTTGAGCTTGGTGATCACCGCGGAGTAGTCGCTATCGCCGGCATTGATGCCTTCGAACAGGGCCACGGGCACGTTGGCCTTCTTCAGGTCGTCGCGCACGGAGGAGGCGATGCCCTGGCCGTACGACTGCTTGTCGTGCAGCACGGCAACCTTCTTGGGCTTGATCTTCTCGATGATGAACTTGGCAGCGGCGGGGCCTTGCTGGTCATCGCGGCCGATGGTGCGGAAGATGAAGTGGTAGTTCTTGCCGTCGGTCAGCGCGGGCGAGGTGGCCGAGGGGGTCACCACGACCACGCCTTCGTTGTTGTAGATGGGCGCCGCGGCAATCGAGGCGCCCGAGCACACGGGGCCGATCACGTAGCCGATCTTGCTGTTGACCACGCGGTTGGCGGCCACGGGGCCCTGCTTGGGTTCGCAGGCGTCGTCCACGGCCACCAGCTCGATCTTCTTGCCGTTGATGCCGCCGGCGGCATTGGCCATTTCCACGGCGGTGTTCACACCTTCCTTGACCATGTCGCCATACTGGGTCAGAGGGCCGGTCGTAGGAACCACCATGGCGATCTTGACTTGGGCATGGGCGCTGGAGAGCAATGCAGCACCTGCCAGGCCGATGGCCGCGACGACGGTATGCATGCGGAACGGAATGCTCATGAGGACTTCCTTCAAATGCGTAAGTGTTCGGAAAAAGCGCAGCCCGCCGCGAAATTGGGGCCGGGCTTTGCGAAGGCTGCCAGATTAAACCAGCGGTTACCGTTGGCAACAGGGTATCCCGGGGCTGGTTTTTTTACGCGCTTTTCGCTACGCACTGCATAGCACGCCGGGCCATCTGGGCCTGCGCTGGCAGCGCTTTGATGTCAAAAGGAAAAGCCTGCAGAAACAGGGCGGTGCACGATGCCGCAATTGGCCTGACGATCTGCAGGGTTGCAAGTGTTTCGAGCGTCTTGCAGCTTGATTTTGTTGCGGTTTTGCGACGAAATGACGAAGCCTGTCTAGACATTCCTCAAAAAGGCGCCGGCGACTCGAAATGGAGCAGCTCCTGCGTGCCGGGATGCCGCAGCGCGAGGTGGCAGGCATGCAGCAGCAGGCGGGGAGCCCAGCCGGAGCTGTTTTCATCGCCATAGAGGGCGTCGCCCAGAATGGGATGGCCGAGTGCTGCCATATGCACCCGCAACTGGTGCGTGCGGCCCGTGACGGGGCTGAGCAGCACCCGCGTGCAGGCATGCGAGTTCCAGGTTTCCTGCGCCACGGCCTGCCACAGGGTTCGGCTGGGCTTGCCCAGCCGCGCGTCGATGATGCGCAGCGGACGCCGCTCCCAATCGGCGGCAATCGGTAGATCAACTACTTGCCAGCCGGCGGGTACGGGGTCGGCGGGTATGCGGCCTTCCGGGGGACGCGCCATGCCGCGCCGCGGCGCAGGCTCTGGCCGTGCTTGCTCCGCGAAGTAGGGAAGGCTTGCCGCCGGCAGGGATACCTGGCCGGCCAGCGGGTCGAGCCGGCCGGCAACCACGGCGGCATAGCGCTTTTCCACCTGCCGCTGCGCAAAGGCCTGGCTCAGCAGGCGTTGGCTGTGCAGGCCGCGCGCCATCACCACCAGGCCGGAAGTGGCCTGGTCCAGCCGGTGCACGACGAGTGCATCGGGCCAGCGCCGCAGGGCACGCGCGCTCAGGCAATCCTGCTTGTCGTGGCCGCGGCCCGGCACGCACAGCAGGCCCGCGGGCTTTTCCAGCACCAGCAGATCCTCGTCTTCATGCCGGCAGACCAGACCCTCTGGAATCTCATTCATGCAGCAGCCGGTGGACGGTGGCGCAAAGCTCCTCCACATCGTTGGGCTTGTGTATCAGTGCGCGTGCGCCGGCGCTCAGCGCGGCCTGCTCGATCTCCGCCGTGACATAGCCCGAGGCCAGGGCCACGGGCAGCGCCGGCTGGGCCTGCAGGGCCTCGCGCACCAGGTCCACGCCGCTGTAGCCGGGCATGTTGTAGTCCGTCACGAGCAGGTGGACGCCGGACGGATCGGTCTGCAGCCGGGCCAGTGCCTCGTGTGGATCGGTGAAGCCGCTGACGGTATAGCCGCGCCGGCGCAGCAGTCGCGTCACGAGGAATACCAGTGCCTGGTCGTCGTCCACATACATGATGTGCCGGGCCGCATCCGGGGTGGCTGCTCCTGCCGGCAGTGCTGCCGCCGGAGCGAGATCCGCAGCGGGATGGCGCGCATGGGAGGCAGGGATGCCGCCCAGCGAGGCGGGCATCTCGGTGTCGACCAGCGGAAAGTACAGCGTGAAGCGGCTGCCCTGGCCCGGAACGCTGAACACGTCCACGGCGCCGCCGTGGGTCCGCATCACGCCATGCACGACCGACAGGCCCAGGCCTGTGCCCTGGCCGACCGGCTTGGTGGTGAAGAAGGGCTCGAAGATGCGCTGCTGCGTGGCCACGTCCATGCCCGGGCCGTTGTCCTGTACCGAGAGCGTGATGTAGCTGGCATGGGGCAGGCCCAGGCGCGCGCAGGCATGGGCTTCGGGTTGGGTCAGATGGGCTTCCATCTGGATCAGGCCGCGGGCCTCGCCCAGCGCATGCATGGCGTTGTTGCACAGGTTGAACAGCGCCTGCTCGACCTGGGTCGGGTCGGCCAGCAGCGGCGGCACGGGCACGGTCATGCGTATCTGCAGCTCGATGGCCGGCGGCAGGGTCACGCGCAGCAGGCGGGCCGTGTCCTGCATGACCTCGCTGACCTGCACGATGCGGCGCTCGGGCGCATCGTTGCGGCTGAAGGTCAGGATCTGGCGCACCAGGTCGCGCGCGCGGCGGCCGGCCTTCTCGATTTCGCGCAGGCTTTCCAGCGCTGCCGGGTTGTCGCTGCAGTCGGCCTTGGCCAGTTCGACGTTGCCGAGGATGGCGCCCACGATGTTGTTGAAGTCGTGGGCGATACCGCCGGCCATGGTGCCCACGGCCTGCATCTTGTGGGATTCGCGCAGCTGCGACTCCAGGGCGCCGCGCTGCGCCTCGGCCTTCTTGCGGCTGGTCAGGTCGCGGGCGAAAACGGTGGTGGTGTCGCCGTTGTTGTGGTGTTCGAACGAGACGCTGACTTCGACCGGCACCTCGCGCCCGCTGGCGGTGCGCGCGGCCATCTCGCCCAGAATGGCCTGGGTGGTCAGCGGCGCAAAGGCCAGTGCGCGTGCCGCGTCGGGCAGGAAGCGATCCAGGGGGCTGCCCAGCGCATCATGGGGCGAGCACAGGAACAGGGCGGCTGCCGTGGGATTGAAGACGGTGATGCGCTGGTTCGCATCCACGCAGATGATGGCATCCAGCGAGGAGTTGATGATGGATTCCAGGCGCTTTTCACTCGCATGCAGCTGCAGGTTGCGCTCCTGCAGCGCCTGGCGCTCCGCCAGCAGCGGCCCCTGGTTGACCATGGCGCACAGGAACTGGGGCGCGGACTGGCCGTTCTGCTGGCGCACCGAGATGCAGGCGATATGCAGGTCGCCCCACAGCTGGATTTCCTCGTTGATGTCGAAGGCGACTTCGTAGGCCTGGGCGCTGCCCTGCTCGTGCGCGAGCGCAAACGCCTGCCGCACGCGCTCCACGTCGTGCGCGTGCACGAACGGCATGAAGTTGACCAGCAGCCGGTCCCGCTCCGTGGGCTGGAAGGCGCTGTGGGCCATGGCATTGGCCTGCACCACCATGTCGTGCTCGTCGAGCACCAGCAGGGGCAGGGGAATGTTGGCAAACAGGGCCTCGAAGCGCTCCGAGGCGCTTTCCGCCACGGCCTGGCTGTAGTTGAGCACCTCGTTCTGCAGCTCCAGCTCGCGCTGGTAGTTGCGCAGCTCGGCCACCAGCGCCTGCAGCGGATCCTCGTCTTCGGGAACGATGGGGCGTATGTCCGACGACAGGGCGGGAGCCGGGGAGCCGGGGGCCAGCAGTGCATGCAGGGGCAGGCTGTCCGGTTCGTCGTCGAGAGGGGGCGTGGGTTCTGGGCTGCTCATGGCGGGAAATACATTGCAGACCCAAGGGTTGCAAAAAGTAGGCGCAGTGTAAGCGCCTCGCAGGCCGCCAACAAGCCGCAGGGCGTTTTCCGGCGCACGACCGCCGCCTAGGGCTTGCCGCCCGGCTCCAGGTCGTAGCTGTGGATCTGGAGGTCGCGGCTGTTGTACCAGTTGCCCTGGGCCCAGTGGACCCGGCCGGTGCTAGGCTCGAAGCCCAGCACGCCCAGGTAGCCGTCGATCGCGAGCTTGTGCCAGGAAGCGCCCCAGTCGCTGGAATAGAAGACCGCATTGGCCGAGATGCTGGAGTCGCGTACGGGGGAGAGCCAGCGCGGCACCTGGTAGCTGCTCATGGTGTTGGCCAGCAGCACCTTGTCTCCGACCCGGAAGTCGCGCAGGCCGGACGAGGAAGCCAGGGGGTGGAACGGGCTGGGCAGCGGCCCGTGGTCCACCCAGGTCCGGCCGGTGCCGTTCCATTCGGCCACCTGGGGCAGGGGCTGGCCGTCGCGCTGCAGCACGGCAATCGTCCTGCCGGCACTGTTGGCCTGCAGCTCGGTGACGGCAAAGCCTTCCATGTGCTCGGGCAAGGCCATGTCCCAGCGGCCGGCGCTGCGGCGCAGCTCGGCGCGGGTGCTGACGCTGATCGAGGTATCCAGGTGGGGGCCGCCGGGCGCCCCATACATGAAGGTCTGGCTGATCCAGAGCACGGCCTGGTCCGGACCGTTCTGGACGACATGCGCCCGTATGCGGCCATGCCTGCCGTTGCTGTCGCCCCAGTCGGCATCGGCAGGCGCCTTGCCGCGCAGGTCGTCCAGCGTCTTGAGCAGCGGCGCGGATGCCGCGACGGATTCCACGGTGCGGCCCAGGTCCGGCGAATAGAACAGGCCGCTGGGGCTGCCTTGCGTCGGCGCGGCTTGCTCTTCACCGAATTCGAAATCTCTCCATGCCCAGACTTCCCGGTCTCCGTGGAACTGCGGGCGCATGCTCCAAGCCTGCCAGTTCACCTGCGGCAGCCAGCCGCTCTCCAGCCATTGCCAGCTTTGGCCCTGGTCGTCGCTGCGCAGCACGGCGGTCTGCTCCAGCGCAGGTTTCGCCTCCGAAGCCTGCGGCCGTTCCAGATCGGTCAGCAGATACAGCGTGGAACCATCGGGCGTGGCGAGCAGGCAGCCCGTACCGTTGAGCCGGGCCACTTCATGGAAGATGCCGTCTTCGGCCAGGCGCGAGACATAGGTGGTCTGCTCCGGTTTGCGGTGCCAGGCATTCCAGGGCGTGCCCCAGTCCTCCGGCGGCGCCTGCGCGGCGCGCTTGCCGCCATAGACCAGGGTATCGAGCTGAACGGAGCCTTCGGGCTGGGGCGTGATGTCGTGGGCGTCTTCGAGCCGGCCCACGAGCCAGGTGTTTCTGGGCGTGCGGACCAGACCCGTGCAGTATTGCTGCATGGCGCGCTGGTGCAGGTTCTGCACCCGGCCGGTCACCGCAGGCTGCGGCTCGGCTCCGCCGATCTCCAGCTTGGCGCGCAGCAAAATGCCCTGATAGACGGCCGCGGCTGCCAGCAACAGCAGTACGGCACTGGCCAGAGGCCATCGGGAGCGTTTCGGTCGGAGCATGCGGGCGGTTGCAGAAAGGTGGCAAAAGGCTGGAACTTGCACAGGCAAAGCGGCGCGGTGTGCCCTCCCGAAGGAAGGCGCAACGCCTCAGTGCGCCTGCGCAAGTGTAAGAGCCCCGGACCGACCGCGCGCGTCCGGCCCGCAAATGGCCGATGGTCCCGCTGCTTCAGCCGGCAGGCTCTGCCAGCGGCACGCAGCTGCAAAAGAGGTTGCGGTCCCCGTAGACGTTGTCGACCCGGCCCACGGGCGACCAGTATTTGCCGTGTCGCAGCGCGGCCAGCGGATAGGCCGCGGTTTCGCGGCTGTAGGCATGCTGCCAGTCATCGCTGGCCACCTGCTCGGCGGTGTGGGGCGCGTTCTTGAGCGGATTGTCCTCGCGCGGCCACCGGCCGGCCTCGATCTCGCGGATTTCTTCGCGGATGGCGATCATGGCGGCGACAAAGCGGTCGATCTCGGCCAGCGGCTCGCTTTCGGTGGGCTCCACCATCAGGGTGTTGGCCACGGGGAAGGATAGCGTGGGCGCATGGAAGCCGTAGTCGATCAGGCGCTTGGCCACATCCTCGGCCATCACGCCGCAGGTTTCCTTGAGCCCGCGCAGGTCCAGGATGCATTCATGTGCCACATGGCCGTTGGCCGATGCGTACAGCGTGGGGTAATGCCGGCGCAGGCGCGCGCTGATGTAGTTGGCGCTGAGGATGGCCGTTTCGGTGGCCTGCTTGAGGCCTTCGGCACCCATCATGCGGATATACATCCAGCTGATGGGCAGAACGGCCGCATTGCCCAGGGGCGCCGCGCTGACGGCTCCTGTCTTTGAATCCATTCCGCCCGTTGCGTGGCCGGGCAGGAAGGGGACCAGGTCCTCCACCACGCAGACCGGGCCCACGCCGGGGCCGCCGCCGCCGTGGGGAATGCAGAAGGTCTTGTGCAGGTTCAGGTGGCTCACGTCGCCGCCGAATTCACCTGGCGCGGCCACGCCGACCAGGGCATTCATGTTGGCGCCGTCCACGTAGACGCGGCCGCCGTGGCGGTGCACCAGGGCGCACAGCTCCCTGACCTGGGTTTCGAACACGCCGTGCGTGCTGGGGTAGGTGATCATCACGCAGGCCAGGTTGGCGCTGTGCTGCTCGCACTTGGCCTGCAGGTCGGCCAGATCCACGTTGCCGTTGTCGTCGCATTGGGTGACGACCACCTGCATGCCCACCATCTGGGCGCTGGCAGGATTGGTGCCGTGGGCGCTGCTGGGGATCAGGCAGATGTTGCGGTGCGCCTCGCCGCGGCTGGCATGCCATCCCCTGATGGCCAGCAGGCCTGCATATTCGCCCTGGCTGCCGGCATTGGGCTGCAGGCTCACGCCCGCATAGCCCGTGGCCTCGCACAGCCAGCGGCGCAACTGTGCATCCAGCTCGGCATAGCCGGCCTGCTGGTCGGCGGGAGCGAAGGGATGGATGTTGGCGAACTCGGGCCAGGTGATGGGAATCATCTCGCTGGTGGCATTGAGCTTCATGGTGCACGAGCCCAGCGGAATCATCGAGCGGTCCAGCGCCAGATCCTTGTCGGAAAGGCTGCGGATGTAGCGCAGCATGGCTGTCTCTGAATGATGGGTGTTGAACACCGGATGCGCCAGAAAGCTGCTGCTGCGCTGCAGCGCCTCCGGAATCAGCGAGGGCAGGCCTTCGTCCATGGCGGCAATGGTCGGCAGCGGCTGGCCGTCCTGCGCGAAGACGGACCACAGCAGCTCCACGTCGGCGCGGGTGCTGGTCTCGTCCAGGCTGATGCACAGGTATTCATCCCAGGCTTTTCTCAGGTTGACGCCCATGGACGCTGCGCGAGCAGCTATGGAATCGGTAGCTTCACGCGTGTGAAGCGAAATGGTGTCGAAGGCCGTGTCGTGGTGGCGGCTGTGATAGCCCAGATGGGCCAGGCCGCGGCTCAGGATGGCCGTGAGCCGCGCCACGCGCTTCGCGATGCGGGTCAGGCCCTGGGGGCCGTGGTAGACCGCATACATGCTGGCGACCACGGCGGGCAGCACCTGGGCCGTGCAGATGTTGGAGGTCGCCTTTTCGCGCCGGATGTGCTGTTCGCGCGTCTGCAGCGCCAGTCGGTAGGCGGGGCGGCCGTGCGCATCCACGCTCACGCCCACCAGGCGGCCGGGCAGGGAGCGCTTGTATTCGTCGCGGCAGGCCATGAAGGCCGCATGCGGGCCGCCGGCGCCCATGGGCATGCCAAAGCGCTGGGTGCTGCCCACCACGATATCGGCATCCCATTCGCCGGGCGGCGTGATCAGCGTCAGGGCCAGCAGGTCGGCGGCGAAGATGGCGGCCGCTTGCTTGGCGTGGATGGCCTGCACGTCGGCCTGCCAGTCCGCGATCCAGCCGCTGCTGGCCGGATACTGGATCAGCGCGGCAAAGAAGTCGCCGGCCAGCGCGGCCTCCCACTCCTCCTTGGAATTGGCCACGACCACTTGGATGCCCAGCGGCGCGGCACGGGTGCGGATGACCTCTATGGTCTGGGGATGGGTGTCGCCTGCAATCACCAGCGTGTCGCTTCTGGATTTGGCGGCGCGCCTGGCCAGCGTCATGGCCTCGGCGGCGGCCGTGGCTTCGTCGAGCATGGAGGCATTGGCGATCGGCATGCCGGTCAGGTCGCAGACCATGGTCTGGAAGTTGACCAGCGCTTCCATGCGGCCCTGGGAAATTTCGGCCTGGTAGGGCGTGTAGGCGGTGTACCAGGCGGGATTCTCGAGCACGTTGCGCAGGATGACCCCCGGCGTATGCGTGCCGTAGTAGCCCTGGCCGATGAAGTTCTTGAATATTCTGTTCCTGGCCGCGATGGCCTTGAGTTCGGCCAGCGCCTGGGCCTCGGAAACGGCGGCCGGCAGCTGCATGGGGCGGCTGCGCCGGATGGCGGGCGGGACGATGGAGTCCATGAGCGCGGCGCGCGAGGCTTCGCCGATCACGGACAGCATATGGGCTTCGTCCTGCGCATCGATGCCGATATGGCGGGGCACGAATTCACCGGGGTTTTCCAGCGACTGCAGGGTCTCGGCGGGGGAAGGGGGCGGCATCAGCATGGAGTTGACCTAATCTCAAAAGATTCTCGGAAGCGATGGCTGGCGGAGCGTGCGGGCCGCATGCGCGGCCGGCTCCAGTGAAAAAGCCCCGGCAAACCGCTTGCGGGGGCTTTGGCAGGGCTTAGCTGTTGCTGGCGAAATCGTTGTAGGCGGTTTCGCCCATGAGGCCGGCCAGCTCGCCGGCATCGCTCATCCTGACCTTGAAGAACCAGCCGGCGCCCAGAGGATCGCTGTTGGCCAGGGCCGGGTCGGCGCGCAAAGCTTCGTTGACTTCCACGATCTCGCCGGTCACGGGCATGTAGACATCGGCAGCGGCCTTGACGGACTCCACCACGCCGGCCACCTCGCCCTGCTTGAAGGTGGCGCCCACGGCGGGCAGGTCGACGAACACCACGTCGCCCAGCGCGTCCTGCGCATGCAGGGTGATGCCGACCACGGCGGCGTTGGTGTCGGCGGCATTGATCCACTCATGTTCTTTGGAATATTGGATGCTCATGGAAACTCCAGATGGGGAAACAAAATCGGGTTTTGAGAAAGGTCAGCCCGCACTGTAGCGGTTTGCGGCGCCGCTTCGGATGAAAACCGGCTCAGCCCCGGTAGTAGTTGGCCGGCACGAACGGCGTGGCCGTCACCTGCATGGGCACGGGCTTGCCGCGCACCATGGCGAAGACCTGGGTGCCGACGGCCGCATAGTCGGGCTGCACATAGGCCAGCGCCACGGGCTTGTCGAGCGTGGGGCTGAGCAGGCCGCTGGTGATGTGGCCAATGTGCTGGCCATCCATGTTCTCGAGCACGGCGCTCTCGCGCACGGGGATGCGCTCCAGCGCCACCAGGCCCACGCGCTTGCGCGGCAGCCGGCCGGGATCCTGGAGTTCGGCCAGCACGCGGCTGGCGCCGGGGAATCCGCCTTCGCGCTCGCCGCCGCTGCGCCGCACCTTCTGGATGGCCCAGCCCAGGCTGGCCTGCGCCGGCGTGGTGCTGGTGTCGATGTCGTTGCCGTACAGGCACAGGCCGGCTTCCAGACGCAGCGAATTGCGCGCGCCCAGGCCCACGGGCGCGACCTCGGGCTGGGCCAGCAGCGCGCGGGCCAGCGCCTGGGCGCCGGCCGCAGGCACGGAGATCTCGAAGCCGTCCTCGCCCGTATAGCCGCTGCGCGTGATGTAGAGCCGGTGGCCCTGCCAGTCGAAGTGGTTGCCGCTCATGAAGACCAGGCTGGTCACATGGGGCAGCAGCCGCGCCAGGGCCTGCACGGCCTTGGGGCCCTGCAGCGCCAGCAGGGCCCGCTCGGGCAGCGGCACGACTTCGCAGCGCTGGCCGATGCGGTTGCGGATATGCGCGATGTCGGCCTGCTTGCAGGCGCCGTTGACGATGAGGAACAGGTCGTCGCCTCGGTTGACGAACATCAGGTCGTCCAGAATGCCGCCTTCGTCGTTGAGCAGCAGGCCATAGCGCTGCCTGTGCAGGCCCAGGCCCTGCACGTCCACGGGCATGAGCGACTCCAGCGCCAGTGCCGCCTGCGGGCCGCGCAGCAGCAGCTGGCCCATGTGGGAGACGTCGAACAGGCCGGCCGACTGGCGGGTGTGCAGATGCTCGGCCATCAGCCCCTGCGGATACTGCACGGGCATGGAGTAGCCGGCAAACGGCACCATGCGCGCGCCCAGCTCCTGGTGCAGGGCGAACAGCGGCGTGGTCAGCAGCTCGCCGGCCGGCAAAGCGGGCGCGGGGGATGCTTTGGCATCGGCAGCGGAAACAGGGGTCACAGGCAAGCGCTCCGGTCATGAACCAAGGGTTGTGCCATGCACGGCAGAGCCATGCGTGGCGGGCTTGCCCTGCTGTCCGCTTTACCTGAGAGATTCACCGCTGCGCCAGGGCTGCGGCTTGCTCCTTCGGTGGATGCCGGCGGGCGGCATCTCTCTCCAGCAAGGAACGCCGGCAAGCCGGGGCCTGCCTGCGGTCGCCAGTCCTTTTGCCTGAGCGTTCGGGGCCAGCCAAGCTGGGCCTGCGCCTTCGGCGGTGCATGGCCGGGGCCGGCTTGCACTCTCTCCTGACGAGCGCCATTTTAGGCACGGTTTTTTGCACTGCACCACGCGGGTTTGCGCGGGGGTGTCCGCAGGGAGGTCCTGTTTTGATAGCAGCTTGCGCATGAATAACCTGGATTTCAGGTTAATTGATTCATGAAATCAATATGCAGATGGCGCTGGCTGCTAGGGCCATGGGAGCTTTCCAGGCCTGCCCGCAAATGCAACAGGCCGCGCCACTGCGGGTAAGCGGCGCGGCCTGGAACGGGTCCGGAGGGCGGATCAGGCAACCTGGCGCTGACGGTAAACAACGGTGCTGCTTGAATGGGGTTGCTGCGTCGGTAAACGTGCTTCCATGGACTTCAGTGTGCATGTTGCACCGCAGAAAAGGTTGCTTCAAATTCTGCGAATATGGGTTTGCTACAGAAAATTTTTCTGTTGATGTGCAAAAAGCGATAAATTCAAGGCTATGGATGCCTTGGATAAAAAGATTCTTTCCGTGTTGCAGGGCAACGCGCGCGCCAGCCTGCAGGAAATCGGCGCCGCCGTGGGCCTGAGCGCATCGCCGTGCTGGGCACGCATCAGGAAGCTGGAGGAATCCGGCGTGATCGAAGGCTACACGGTGCGCCTCAATCCCCAGGCGCTGGGGCTGGCCGACACGGTGCTGGTCATGGTCACGCTGGACAGCCACTCCGACAACACGCTGGAGAAGTTCGGCGAGGTGCTGGCCACCATCCCGGAGGTGGTGGAGGCCCATCTGGTCTCGGGCGAATACGACTACCTGCTGCGCGTGGTGGTCAGGGACACGCGCGACTACGAGCGCCTGCTGCGCGAGAAGCTCTACAAGATCAAGGGCATACGCCACAGCCAGTCGAGCTTCGTGCTGCGCACGCTCAAGAAGTCGGACCTGCCGCTGGGCGTCTGAGCCCGCGGCAGGCCCGGCGGCCTCAGAACGAGAACGTGGCCGCGAGGCGGAAGGTGCGCGGCGGTGCCGGCATGGCATAGCCGTCGGCGAACATGCCGGACCAGTAGGCGCGGTCGGTCAGGTTCTCGATGTAGCCGTTGATGGTGACCGGCGTGCGGCCCACGCGGGTCTTGTACCGGGCGCTGACATCGAAGCGGTGCGAGCCGGGCAGGCGCAGGGTGTTGGCCGAATCGACCCACTGGCGGCCGGTATAGACCACGCGGCCGCCCAGGCTCAGGTTCTCGATGGGGGTGGTCCAGTCCAGGCCCAGGTTGGCCGTCCAGCCCGGAACGCCGTAGCTGTCTTTGCCGGTGTTGCGCTGCAGAGACTGGGTATAGGCGAGGCCGCCCAGCAGCTCCAGCGTGGGCGCGATCTGGCCGAAGGCCGTCCATTCCACGCCGCGCACGCGCTGCTTGCCGCCTTCGTACATGGATTTGCCGTCGGCTGCCGTGATCAGCGTGGGCCTATCGATCTGGAACAGGCTGACCGTATGCGTGAGCGCGCCCTGGCGGTGCTTGACGCCCAGTTCCACCTGCCGGGTGCGATAGGGCGCGAAGGACTGGCCGGCGTTGGTGTAGCCGGCATTGAAGGGCACGATCTGGCCGGGCGACAGGCCTTCCATGTAATTGGCGTACAGCGAGGTGTTCTGGCCCCAGGGCTTGGCCACGACGCCGGCCGAGGGCGAGAAGCGCGATTCGTCGTAGCCGTTGATCTGCCTGACGTTCTGCAGGCGCGCGCCCAGGGTGAGCAGCAGGCGGCCGTCCAGCATGTCCAGCGTGTCGACCACGGCCAGCGAGCGCAGGTCGTTGTCGATGCTGAACCGGGCAGGCGCCGGCGCGGCGGGGAAGGGCGGCGTGACGGGGTCGTAGATGTTCTGGTCCCAGCCCTCGGCGGCGCGGCTGGAGCTGCCGTCCTTGTGGTTGAGCGCCGAAGCCGTGATGTTGAGCGTGTGCCTGACGGTGCCGGTGGCGAACTTGCCGCGCACGCCGATCTCGGCGACGCGGTCGCGCGTGATGGTGTCCACGTTGTAGACATAGCCCTTGGCGGCGCCGTTGTCGCCGGTGACGATCATGCGCGTGCCGAACATCAGGCCCTGGCCGTGGCTGTTGACGGCGCCGGCGGCGGCGTAGGCCGTCCAGTCGGGTGCCAGGCGCAGCTCGCCGCGCACGGTGATTCCGTCGTCGTCGAAGCGGCCGTTCGTGCCGCGGAAGGCGTTGACGTCGCTGTCCGGTACGGGCACCAGCCGGCCTATGCCGACCACGTTGCCGCGCCGCGTGGCCAGGCCGTACATGGCCTGGCTGCCGTTGCGTATGGTTTCGCGGCTGCTGTAGGCATCGACGGTGACGTTCCAGCTGTCGCCCTGGTAGTCCAGTGCCAGAGCTCCCAGGCGGCGGCCTTTGTGCTGGTCGGCCACGCCGGTGTCGCCGCCGCCATACGCGCCGTTGAAGCGCAGGCCCAGACGGCCTTCCTCGCCAAAGCGCCGGCCGACATCGGCATGGGCCTGGAAGTAGGAGTCCGAAGAGTAAGAGGTGGTGATCTCGGTGACAGGCTTGGCCCCGGCGCGCTTGGGCACCAGATTGATGCTGCCGCCCAGATTGCTGTCCGGCGCCATGCCGCCCAGCATGGTGCTGGGGCCGCGCAGCACTTCGACGCGCTCGATCATCTCGGTGGGGATATGGCCCTTGGGCGCCATGCCGTACAGGCCGCCGTAGGCCACGCTGGGGCCGTTCACGTCCAGGCCGCGGATGCGGAAATGCTCGAGCATGTGGCCGCTGTTGGTGGTGTAGCGCACCGAGGGATCGCTTTGCAGCACGTCGGCCAGCGTGCGGGCCTGCTGGTCCTGGATGGCCTGCTGGGTATAGGCCGTGGCGCTGACGGGGGCATCGAGCACATCGGTGTTGCCCAGAATCCCCAGGCGCAGGCCCTGGGCGGCCTTGCCGCCGGGCGCGGCCGAAGGCAGGGCTTCGGGATCCTGTTCGCCGGTGACGGCGACCTCGGGCAGGGTGGGGGCGGACTGGGCCGCGGCGGGCAGGGCCATGCAGGCCAGGGCGGCGGCACATGCCAGCGGCAGCGCTCGGGGAGTGAACACGGATTTATTCATGTTGTGCAGAGGCAGAGGAAGAAACAGGGGACTTGGAGGGCTGCTGCAGCGGCCCGCGCGGCCTGCGGCCATGGGCCTTCCAGGACATCCAGGCCAGCAGCGCTGCCCCGGCGGCCGACAGGCCGTCGACAAACAGCAGGCCGCGTGCATAGGGCTTGTCCAGCGCCTGGGCCCACGGCCAGGCCTGGGCGAGCAGCGGCATGGCCAGGCTGGTGAGCGGTATCAGCGCCGTGGCCAGCGCGGCGGCGGCCAGCAGCCCCGCTGCGGCGCGCTGCGCCCCGCGCGCAAAGGCATAGCCGATGCACGCTGCGAAGACGGCGTAGTACGTGCCTTGCAGCACCCGGTCCGGGTCCGGCGCCGTGGCGCTCAGCCAGCGGGCCGCCACCAGCGCCGCAGGCAGGCCGGCAACGCAGCCCAGGCACACGCCCAGGTTCAGCGCGGCAATGCAGCGCACATGGCGGGGCTGCTCGACACCGGACGGCTGGGACCCGGCCGGGGCGCGCAGGCGCTTGCTGCGGCTTTCGATCCACAGCACATTGCCGGTATAGAACAGCATTGCGCCCATCACGCCCAATACGGCATAAAGCACGCGCACGGGTTCGCCGCCATAGCTGCCGAAATGCAGCGAGAAGAAGCTGACCAGGGTGCGCGCCATGGCCGAGCCCTGGCCCGGGGTCATTCCGTCCTGCAACTGGGTGCCCGAGGCGGGGTCGAGCACGACGAAGCCTTCGCGCGGGCGGCGCTTGAAATGCACATCCTCGGTGCCGGCCAGGAAGACGCTGGCCTTGGGCGTGCCCAGGCCCCGGTAGTCGAGCGCCGTGGCGGCAAAGTCCGGCACGATGCCGGCGGCGTCCGCCGCGAGTAGGGTGGGTGTGCGCCAGACCGCGCGGTCCAGCGGCACCGGCATGCGCGGCAGTTGCGCCTGGGCTTCTATGGCGCGCAGGCCCTGGGGGTAGACCCAGCGGCCCTGGGCATCGTAGATCCAGTCATGCAGGCAGAACACCGCGGCCGACAGCGCCATCACCACATGGAACGGCAGGCTCGCGACGCCCAGCA
Source organism: Comamonas sp. w2-DMI (assembly GCF_040187735.1). Classification (NCBI taxonomy): domain Bacteria; kingdom Pseudomonadati; phylum Pseudomonadota; class Betaproteobacteria; order Burkholderiales; family Comamonadaceae; genus Comamonas; species Comamonas sp. w2-DMI. The sequence goes on from NZ_JBANEL010000020.1 coordinate 68,407, forward strand.
GGTTGTGCAGGTCCAGCCACAGGCGCTTGAGGTTGCGGCCGAAGCGCACGACGAACAAATCCTTGACCAGCGAGGGCAGCAGCACGACCACGCCCGAAATCAGCGCCAGCGCATAGAGCATGGACACGATGCCGATCACCGGTTCGGCCGTATCCCGGGGCATGGGTAGCCCGCCCTTGCGGTGCATATGGTCGACAAAATGGCCGGCTTCTGCGGCCGGCGCGGGCAGCGGGCGCAGCCGGCCCTGGTCGTCGAGTTCGACCCGTTGGGGCGTCTGGCCGCGCCTGCCCCAGCGCATGTAGGGCGCCGCATTGCTTTCGGATGCCAGCACCAGCGTGGCGCGTTCGACTTCGGGGTGGGCCTGGAAAAAGGCCGTGGCCAGCGCGTCGGCATCCTGGCTGGCGCCGGACCGCTCGGGCTCGGCCCGGGCCCAGTGCGTGATCTCGGGCGAAAACATGGACAGCGCGCCCGCGTAGAACGCGATGAACAGCAGCATGCCGGCCAGGATGCCGGTCCAGGTATGGACCGACAGGTAGTTGCGTACGGTCGCTGCCTTCATGCCTGTACCGTCTTCAGCACTCCAAAGGCCAGTGCATTGGCCGCCAGCAGCGCCAGCCAGCAGTCCCGCTTGCCAGGCGCCATGAAGGCCAGCGCCGTGATGCCTGCCCACAGCATCGGGACCGTCCACATGGCGATCTGGTAAGTGGCTGGATCCTGCGCCGCATCGGCCGCGTAGTACAGCAGGCCGCTGAGCCAGATGGCCAGCGGAAAGCCCAGCAGGCCGCCGACCAGGCCATGGTGCAGCAGATCCCGCGGCGGCGTGGCCCGGCGCGCCGGCTCGCGGGGCGGGCGTTCAGCGGCTGCCATGCGCAGCCTCCCGGCGCTGGCGCCAGCCCATCAGGACCGCGATCGGCGGAGTGACAGCCATGAGCCCGAGCGTGGCGATGGCCGCTGCTTCGGCGCCGGCCTGCGGCCGGTTCAGCATCGATACGGCCAGTGCGAGCAGCAGCAGGAAAAGCAGCCAGCCTATGCGGCCGGTGATGCGGCTGGCGGCGCGTTCGGTAGCCAGCACGGCGGCAAGGCCGGCCAGCGTGACGGCCAGCGCGCAAGCGATTGAAACAAGCATGAAAGTAAAAAGCGCTGCCGTATCGATGGACGATCCGGCGCGCTTGGGATGATTTGTAAATGGTTGTGATGATGATAAATCAAATGAGAATCGTTTTCATTAAAAAATAAAAAATTCAAGAAAAACGTCACGGGACTGGCATGGCACCGGCATGCGGTCCGGCCCGGATGCCGCAAATGAAAAAGGCAGCGCCGTTGCCGGTGCTGCCTTGAACTGGAATATGAAAATCGCTGGGATCAGCGCGTGCTTTGCACGTCCATCTCCTCGTACCTCACGATGCGTGTGCCCTTGACGAGCTTGTAGCCCCACCAGATGGCCAGGAACAGCGGCAGGCCGATATAGGTGGCAATGGCGCCGACCCAGTCGATCTTGTCGGACAGGAAGTTCTCGTAGTTCTGGCCCAGCGTGATGATCAGGCACAGCACGAAGGCGAAGATGGGGCCGAACGGAAAGGCCGCGGCGCGGTAGGGCAGCTTGTCGAGATCGTAGTTCTGCGCCTCGCAGCCCTTGCGGAAGCGGTAGTGGCTGACGGCAATGCCCAGCCAGGCCACGAAGCCGCACATGCCCGACAGGTTGAGTAGCCAGATATAGACGACCTTGGGGCTGAAGATATTGGTCAGAAAGCACAGCGCCGCAATGGCTGTAGTGGCCAGCAGGGCCAGCACGGGCACGCCGCGGGCATTGACGCGCGCGAAGATCCGGGGCGCCATGCCCTGGGTGGCCAGCGCGTAGAGCATGCGGGTGGAGGCATACATGCCCGAGTTGCCGGCCGACAGCACGGAGGTCAGCACCACGGCATTCATGACGGCGGCGGCCGACAGCAGGCCGGCGCGCTCGAACACCAGCGTGAACGGGCTCACGGCGATGTCGCCCAGGTCATTCTTGAGCAGCTTGGGATCGGTATAGGGGATCAGCAGGCCGATGATCAGGATGGCGAACACATAGAACAGCAGAATGCGCCAGAACACCTTGCGCACGGCCTTGGGCACGTTCTTGGCGGGATCTTCGGACTCGCCGGCCGCAATGCCGATCAGCTCCGTGCCCTGGAACGAAAAGCCCACCACCATGGCCACGCCGATCAGCGCGGCAAAGCCGCCGGCAAACGGTGCGTCCGCGATGCTGAAGTTGGCGATATTGCCCCAGATGCCCTCGGGCGCGCCGCCCTGAAGGATGCCGAAGATCATCAGCATGCCGATGGCGATGAAGACCAGCACCGTGGTCACCTTGATGGCGGCGAACCAGAATTCGGATTCGCCGAACCCCCGGGCCGAAAGAATGTTGAGGCCGAACATCAGCGCCAGGAACAGTGCGCTCCAGAGCACCCCGTCGATGCCGGGAAACCAGTAGGCCATCACCAGCTGCGCGGCCACCAGGTCCACCGCAATGGTCACGGCCCAGTTGTACCAGTAGTTCCAGCCCAAGGCGAAGCCGAAGCCTTCGTCCACATACTTGGCGCCGTAGGTGGCGAACGAGCCGGACACCGGCATGTGGGCCGCCATCTCGCCCAGGCTGGTCATCAGGAAATAGACCATCAGGCCCACGATGACGTAGGCCAGCAGAGCGCCGCCGGGGCCCGCCTGCGAGATGGTGGCGCCCGAGGCGACGAAAAGACCGGTGCCGATGGAGCCGCCGATGGCGATCATCGACATGTGGCGGGCCTTGAGGGACCGGTGCAACTGGCCGGATTCTGAAGTGGATTCGCTATCGCTCATGAATACGAGTGTTTCTGGAAGGTCATGACACAAGCAGCAGGGCTGCACAGGGTCTGTGCCATGGCTTGCATTGTTGTGGTTCGGCAGGTTCAGCGCCTGGATAACAACGCTGCTTGCGCGATCGGCGATGACATACCTTGCCATTTGGTGGGTGCCGATTGTGAGGGATTTATGGCGGGCGCGTGCGCTGCAGGTTGCCAAGCGGCCTTGCCTATTGGCTATGCCTGATGACAAGTTGTTGTTTTGTATGTGTTTATTTGCATGAAGCGGCCGGGCTGGGCAGGACTGGAGCCTGCCTTCCCCAGCCCCGGTGGTGGCAAGAATGCAACGGATTGAGCCTGGGCAGCCGGTAGGGCCGGATTTGCCGGCGCTTATTCCTCGAAAGGCCTGCGTCCCAGCATCTCGACCACATAGTCCACAAAGCAGGTGATGCGCGCAGCCAGCGCGGTGTTGCGGTAGTAGACCGCGTTGATCGACTGGCGCACGTCCAGTGTCTGGCCGGCAAACAGCTGCACCAGCTGGCCGCTGCGGCGGTCCTCGCGTGTCATGAAGTCCGAAAGACAGACCAGCCCCAGACCTGCGAGCGCCATGTGCCGCAGCGTCTCGCCACTGGAGGAGGCGAGCATGGGCCGGATGCGCACGGTGTTGCCGGCCGCGTCGCGCAGCGGCCAGTCGTTGAGCGACTCGGGCTGGGTAAAGCCCAGCAGCGCATGCCGCGCCAGCTGCCCGGGCTCGGCTGGCAGGCCGTGGCGCTGCAGATAGACGGGGCTGGCCAGCACGCGGACCTGGCTGGTGCCCACGGGGCGGGCATGCAGCGTGGAATCCTTGAGCACGCCGATGCGGAAGGCCACGTCGGTGCGCTTTTCGATGAGGTCGATGATGCCTTCGTTGGAATTGAGTTCCAGCTCGACCTCGGGATAGCGTTCGCGAAAGCCCGCGATCAGCGGTACCAGCACATGCAGCATGAAGGGGGTGGCCGCATCGACGCGCAGCCGCCCGGCCGGGCGCATGCGCCGTGCGGCCATCAGTTCTTCCGCTTCGTCGACGGAGGCCAGGATGGCGCGCGCACGTTGCAAAAAGGCGGCGCCTTCTTCGGTCAGTTCCAGCCGGCGCGTGGTGCGGCGCAGCAGCGTGGTCTGCAGCTTTTCCTCGAGGCGGCCCAGCGTGCGGCTGGTGGCCGAGACCGTCAGACCCAGCAGCTCTGAGGCAGCGGTGATCGAGCCCGTGTCCACCACGGCCGCAAAGGCCTGCAATTCATCGAGGGTGGTCTTCATTATTGAATTGAATTCAATAGTATTTGTTTGATACAGGGCTTAATCTGCAAATATAAACCGGGGACACTGCGGTCCATTCCCTGATTCCCCCTATTCACTTCGAGAAAGACTGCAATGAAACCCGCTGCTGCTTTGTCCGCCCTGGCGATCGGCGCATTTGCCATCGGCACCACCGAGTTCACGCCCATGGGGCTGCTGCCCGTGATTGCCGAGGGCGTGCAGGTCAGCATTCCCACGGCCGGCATGCTGGTCTCGGCCTACGCCATCGGCGTGATGGCCGGCGCGCCGGTCATGACCCTGCTGTTCAGCCGCTTCGGCAAGCGCGCCGCGCTGATGGCGCTGATGGTGCTGTTCACCGTGGGCAACCTGCTGTCGGCGTTCGCGCCCAGCTATGCCACGCTGCTGCTGTCGCGCCTGAGCACCAGCCTCAACCACGGCGCCTTCTTCGGCATCGGCGCCGTGGTGGCCGCCAGTGTGGTGCCCAAGGACAAGCAGGCCAGCGCCATCGCCATGATGTTCATGGGCCTGACCATTGCCAACATCGGCGGCGTGCCGGCGGCCACCTGGATAGGCCAGCAGGTCGGCTGGCGCGTAGCCTTTGGCGGCACGGCCGTGCTGGGCCTGGTCACCATCGCCGCGCTGTGGCTGGCCCTGCCGCAAGGCACGCCTGGTGCGCGCCCCGACGTGCGCCGCGAGCTGAAGGTGCTGACCCGCCCCGAAGTCCTGCTGGCCATGGGCACCACGGTGCTGGGCGCCGGCGCCATGTTCGCGCTCTACACCTATGTGGCCCCGGTGCTCGCCGACATCACCCACGCCAGCCCGAGCTTCGTGGCCTTTGCCCTGGTGCTGATCGGCATCGGCTTCACGCTGGGCAACAGCATCGGCGGCAAACTGGCCGACTGGTCGCTGGACGGTGCTGCCAAGCTCATCCTCGGCGCGCTGGCTGTCGTGATGGCCGTGCTGCCCCTGGTGATGACTACCCATGTGGGCGCGGCCATCGGCCTCGTGGTCTGGGGAGCTGCGGCCTTCGGCATCGTACCGCCGGTGCAGATGCGCGTTATGCAGGCGGCGGCCCAGGCCCCGGGCCTGGCTTCGTCGGTCAACGTCGGCGCCTTCAACCTGGGCAATGCCGTGGGCGCGGCCCTGGGCGGCGCGGTGATCGGGCAGGGCCTGGGCTATGCGGCCGTGCCGCTGGCCGGTGCGGCCCTGGCCGCCGGTGGCCTGGGCCTGGTCTGGCTGGGCAATGCCCGCCGCCGTCCTGTTTCGATTTCTTCTTCCATTTAAACCCCCTTAGGAGTTTTTCCATGAGCAATATCCCAAGCTTCGGCGTCGGTACCTTCCGCCTGACCGGCCAGACCGTGATCGACTCGGTGCGCAACGCGCTGGACGTGGGCTACCGCGCCGTCGATACGGCCCAGATCTACGGCAACGAAGCCGAAGTCGGCCAGGCGATTGCCGAAAGCGGCGTGGCGCGCGAAGCGCTTTTCGTGACCACCAAGATCTGGACCGACAACTACGCCAGGACCAGGCTGGTGCCTAGCCTGCGTGACAGCCTGAAGAAGCTGCGCACCGACTACGTGGACCTGACCCTGATCCATTGGCCGCCCCCCGGCAACGGTGTGGAGCTGTCCGAATACATGGAAGCCCTGGCCGAGGCCAAGGCCCAGGGCCTGACGCGCCAGATCGGTATCTCCAACTTCAACATCGAACTGACCCGCCAGGCCATCGCCGCGGTGGGCCAGGGCGAGATCGCCACCAACCAGATCGAGCTCAGCCCCTATCTGCATAACCGCCGGCTGGCCGCCTTCCTGAAGGAGCAGGGCATTCAGGTGACTTCCTACATGACACTGGCCTACGGCAAGGTGCTCAAGGATCCGGTGCTGGCCAGGATCGCCGCCAAGCACAACGCCACGGTGGTGCAGGTAGCGCTGGCCTGGGCGCTGCAGTTGGGCTATGCGGTGATTCCGTCATCCACCAAGCGCGAGAACCTGGCCAGCAACCTGCTGGCGCGCGACCTCAAGCTCGACGCGGAAGACATGGCGCTGATCGCCGCGCTGGAGCGCAACGGCCGCGAAGTCAGTCCCGAGGGCCTGGCTCCGGTGTGGGATTGAGGAGCGCTTGAAATGACTTCTTTGGCTTCCTTGGCCGAAGGCGGCTTCAGCATAGGCATTGAGGCCCTTCTGGACAATGGCTGGACATTTGCAGGCGGATAGGCTCGGAGCCAGGCAGGCCGCCTGCCCGGCGAGTCGGACCTGCGCCGCCATGCCGAGCTGGCCCGACTCGCCGCCTGGCTTGGCTTTCGCGCTTTGTGGGTGCGGGACGTGCCGTGGCGGGTGACAAGCCTTACGCCCGTTTCACCCATCTGGGTCTGACCGAAAACGCCGATGTGCCTTTGCAACGCTGGCGCTTCGGTTTTCGCGGCAGCCGCAAGGCCTTGATCGCCGAGTTGCAGGCGCTGCGCGCGGCGGGCGCCGATCACGTGGGTCTGCATTTCCGGCGCAACCTGCGCCCGCTGGATGAGACCTTCCATGAGAACGCCGAGCACGTGCTGCCTGTTTTTTCATCGTTCACCGCTCCAGGGGTCAGCACCGGCCCGGGAGATTTGCAATGCCTGATATCCAAGATCCCTTGCGCATGGCCAGGAAAAGCGCTCAGCCCACGATGATTGCCGGCGGCATGTCCCCTGCAGCCCTGAGCACCCGCGCCACTACCACCGTGTCTGCGCGAGCAGCACCTGGGCCAGCGCCTTGATCTTGGGCGAGGCCTGGCGGGTGCGCGGATAGACGAGCGACAGCTCGCGGCTGCGCCCTTCGAGCTGGGGCAGCAGCCGCACCAGCCTGCCGGCCGCTAGATGTTCGCGCACCGCGAACTCCATGACCTGGGCGACGCCCAGGCCGCTCAGCGCGCCCTCGATGAGGGGATCGCCGCTGTCAAAGCTCACGTGCTGGGGCGAAGCCCAGTCCAGCAACTGTCCGTCCGGCCCGAGGAACTGCCAGGGCACGCGCCGCCCCAGATAGTGGTTGTAGACCGAAAGGCAGCGGTGGTCCGCCAGCGCCTGCAGGTCCTGCGGGGTGCCGCAGGCCGCCACATAGCCGGGCGAAGCCACGGTCACCCAGCGCAGCGGGGGCAGAGCCCGCGCAATCATGCGGCTGTCGGACAAGGGACCTATGCGCACGGCCGCATCGAACCCTTCCTCCACCATGTCCACCAGCCGGTCGGTCAGGCAGGCGTCTATCTGCAGTTGCGGGTGCGCGCGTATCAGCTCGCCCATCAGCGGCACGAGCATGATGCGTCCCAGCATGGAGGGTGCGGTCATGCGCAGCACGCCGCTGGGCTCGCAGCGGCGGTCCATGACGAGCTTGCGGGCCTCGTCCAGCCCGGCGATCAGCGGGGCGCTGCGGTCCACGAGCGCGCAGCCATCCGGCGTGAGCGACACGCTGCGCGTATTGCGGTGCAGCAGCCGCGTGCCCAGGTCTTTCTCCAGCTGGGCCACGGCGCGCGAAAGGCGCGACTGGCTGGAACCCAGCTGGCTGGCCGCCTGGGTAAAGCTTTTGCACTCGGCAACCTTGATCAGTATCTGCAGGGCATTGAGGTCCATGGATGAAGTGGTGGGTTTGATTCATGCATTTTTGCATTAGTCAAAGAAAGATATGCTGTTTTTCTTATTTATTGCATTAATTAGTATGGCCATCGTTCTTTTCCTCCCTTCTTTATTTGTCTCTGTTCAGGAACGCTTTGGCCATGGATTCCCCGGTTTCTCTTTCAGGCGGCCCTGCCGCCGGTGCGCTTCGCCACCCCGGCGCAGCGCTTGCCTTGCTGTCCCTGTCCCAGCTGCTCATTGCGCTGGACGCCACCATCGTCTTCGTGGCGCTGGACTCCATGGGCCGGCATCTGGGCATGGGTGCGCAGCAGCTGCAGTGGGTGATCAGCGCCTATAGCGTCGCCTTTGGCGGCTGCCTGCTGCTGGGCGGACGCTGCGCCGACCTGCTGGGCAGGCGCCGCATGTACGTGACAGGCATGGCGCTTTTCGGCTTGGCTTCGCTGGCCGGAGGGTTTGCCGGCCACTCCTGGCAACTGGTGATGGCGCGGGCCGGCCAGGGCGTGGCCGCTGCGCTGCTGTTTCCGGCCACGCTGTCGCTGATCAACACGCTGTATGCCGCCGGGCCGCAACGCAACCGGGCCCTTGCCGTGTGGAGCATGGCGTCCGCCGGCGGCCTGGCTGCTGGTGCGCTGCTGGGCGGCCTGCTCACCCAGCTTCTGGGCTGGAACTGGGTGCTGTGGATCCTGGTGCCCGTGGCCTGGCCCTGCGCGCTCGGTGCCCTGCGCTTTCTGCCGGCCAGCGGCGGGCGGAGCGGGTCGGGCCAGGGCTTCGACCTGGCGGGCTGCATCAGCGTGACCCTGGGCAGTAGCCTGCTGGTGGCCGCGCTGGTGCAAGGGCCCGAGTGGGGCTTCGGCAACTGGCGCGTGCTGCTGGCGCTCGCCGTGGCGGCGATGCTGCTGGCCTTGTTCGTGCGCATAGAGGCGCGCGCCGCTTCGCCGCTGATGCCGCTGGTTCTGCTGCGCGAGCCCGGCCTGCGCACGGCCATGTTGCTGACCATGGCCTTCATGAGCAGCTATGGCGTGCAGTACTACTTCCTGGCCCTGTACTTCCAGCAGATATACGGCTGGAGCCCCTTGCAGGCCGGCCTGGCATTCCTGCTGCCGACGGCGGTGTGCACGGTGGGCATACGTTGGGCCGAGCGCTGGCTGGCGCGCAGCTCGCCCCGCACCGTTCTCATGGGCGGCTGGGCCGCAGGGGCGCTGGGGCTGGCTTGGACGGCTTGGGCGCTGCCCCTGGGCAGCGGCTACGTGTGGCTGGTCCCCGGCTTCGTGGTGGCCAGCGTAGGGCAGGGCGCCAGCTGGACGGCAATGTGGGTGCTTGCCGGCCAGGGCATAGACGCCGGCCAGCAGGGCGTGGCCTCGGGCATAGCGGCCACGGCCCAGCAAGTGGGCGCGGCCCTGGGCCTGGCCGTGCTGGTCATGCTGGCCACGGCACCGCTGCTGGCGCTGCAAGGCGGGCAGGCTTTGCCGGCAGGTGCGCTGGACGAGGCCACGGCCCGGGGCCTGCAGCATGCCGAATGGGGCGCAGCCCTGCTGGCGCTGCTGGGGCTGGCAATCGCCGCCCGCATGCGGGTGCCCCGCCAGAGCGAGGCCGGGCCGGGCGCGCACTCCTGCACGGTCTGAGACGGAGGCTGCGACACCTGTCGCAGCGTCTCAGCCGCTGTGCGACAGGTGTCGCACAAGGATGCCGCAGCTGTCGCATGCCGGCGCGGGCGGCGCAGCGGATCAGGCCGCTTCAGCGCCGTTCGTGCGCCGTAATCCGGCCTGCATGTCGGTATTTCCTGGGATTTACCCGTATTCGTCGAGGCTCGGGCTCTGCCTGGCACAGCGCTTGCGCTGAAGGCTGCGTGGACGCGATGGCGTGCATGCAGGGCCCGGCCGGTGCATCCGGCGGGCCGCAACCCAACGACAGACGGAGACATCACCATGAATCCAAGCACCGAGCGCAAGCTGTGGATGTACGAGAAGATGATCGAGATCCGGGAATACGAAGAGACCATGGCCCGGGTCTACATGGAAGGCAAGCTGCCGCCGCATATCCAGAAAGGCCTGGCCTTCGACATCGGCTCCGGCCCCGTGCCGGGCGAGATGCACCTGGCGGCCGGGCAGGAGCCCGTGGCGGTCGGCGTCTGCGCCCACCTGCACGACGACGACACCGTGGTCGGCTCGCACCGTCCGCACCACTTCGCCATCGCCAAGGGCGTGCCGCTCAAGCCCATGACGGCCGAGATGTTCGGCAAGGACACGGGCCTGGGCCGCGGCAAGGGCGGGCACATGCACCTGTTCGATCCGGCGCACAAGTTCAGCTGCAGCGGCATCATCGGCGCCAGCATGCCGCCGGCCTGCGGCGCGGCGCTGGCCGCCAAGAAGCGCGGCAAGGACTGGGTGGCCGTGGCCTTCTTCGGCGAGGGCGCGACCAACCAGGGGGCGTTCCACGAGTCGATGAACCTCGCGGCACTGTGGAAGCTGCCGGTGCTCTTCATCTGCGAGGACAACAAGTACGCGATCTCGGTGGAAAAGAGCGAATCCACCTCGGTGGCCTGGAATGCCGACCGCGCCGCCGCCTACGGCATGCCCGGCGTGCTGGTGGACCAGAACGACGCGCTCGCGGTCTACGAGGCGGCCGGCGTGGCCGTCGAGCGCGCGCGCCGCGGCGAGGGGCCGACGCTGATCGAGGTCAAGACCGACCGCTACCTGGGCCACTTCCAGGGCGACCCCGAGACCTACCGCCCCAAGGGCGAGGCGGCCGAGCTGCGCAAGAACGACCCGATCCCCCGCCTGGGCGAGCACCTGCGCCGCGCCGGCCTGCTCGACGACGCGGCCGACCAGGCGCTGCGCCAGCGTGTCAGCGCCCGCATCGCCGAGGCCTACGAGTACGGCCGCAGCAGCCCGTACCCCAAGCCCGAGGACGCGCTGCTGCACGTCTTCTGCTAACGCCCCCACGAACTTCGGAGACCCAGCATGACAACCCGCAAATTGACCATGGCCCAGGCCGTGTCGGAGGCCATCGGCCAGGAAATCGAGCGCGATCCCAATGTCTTCGTGATGGGCGAGGACATCGGCAAGTACGGCGGCATCTTCGGCGCCACCGGCGGCCTGCTGGCCAAGCACGGCAAGGACCGCATCATGGACACGCCGATCTCGGAGACCGCCTTCATCGGCACCGCCATCGGCGCGGCCGCCGAGGGCATGCGCCCCATCGCCGAGATCATGTTCGTCGACTTCTTCGGCGTGTGCATGGACATGATCTACAACCACATGGCCAAGAACATCTACATGGCCGGCGGCAACATCAAGATGCCCATGGTGCTGATGGCCGGTATCGGCGGCGGCTACAACGACGCGGCCCAGCACTCGCAGTGCCTGTACGGCACCTTTGCCCACATGCCGGGCATGAAGGTGGTGGTGCCGTCCAACGCCTATGACGCCAAGGGCCTGATGACCCAGGCCATCCGCGACGACAACCCGGTGGTGTTCCTGTTCCACAAGGGCATCATGGGCCTGCCGTGGATGTCGTACTTCGAGGGCAGCACCAACGAGGTGCCCGAGGAGCAATACACCATCCCCTTCGGCCAGGCCAAGGTCGTGCGCGAGGGTGCCGACGTGACCATCGTCACGCTGAGCCAGATGGTGCAGAAGACCGTGCTGGCCGCGCAGCAGCTCGCCGATGCGGCCATAGACGCCGAGGTGATCGACCTGCGCACCATCGTGCCGCTGGACCGCGAGGCCGTGCTCAAGTCGGTGCGCAAGACCGGCCGCCTGCTGGTGGCCGATGAGGACTACCTGAGCTTCGGCCTCTCGGGCGAGATCGCCGCGCTGGTGGCCGAGAACCTCGACAGCGTGCGCCTCAAGGCCCCGGTGCGGCGCCTGGCCGTGCCCGACGTGCCCATCCCCTTCAGCCGCCCGCTGGAGCAGTTCGTCATTCCCCAGGTCGACGCCATCGTTGCCGCCGCGCAGCAGCTCGTCGCCGCACCGCAACTCGAAGGAGCCTACGCATGAGCACCGACATCATTCTTCCGCAAGACGCCTGGCAGGACGTGGAGCCCGGCACCGAGGCCCTGGTCGAGGACTGGCTGGTGCAAGTGGGCGACAGCGTCAAGGCCGGCCAGCCGCTGGCCAGCGTGGTCGTGGTCAAGACCAGCCATGAGGTACTGGCGCCCGCCGATGGCGTGGTCGAATCCATCCTCGTGCCGGCCGAAGGCACCTTCAAGCCCGGCCAGAGCCTGGGAACGCTGGCATGAGCGGCGCTGCCACCACCGTTGCTGCAGCGGCGGGCGCTGCCAGCGCCTCGGGCATCCCGCTCAAGGGCCTGCGCGGCGCCATCGCGCGCAACATGGCCGTGGGCTGGCAGGCGCCGCGCGTGGCCATGGGCGTGGATGTCGATGTCTCGGCCTGCCAGGCCTGGCTGCGGGCGCACCCCATGGCGGAGGGCGGGGCCAAGCCCACCATCACCGCCTGCGTGCTGCGCGCCACCGCGCTGGCGCTGGCCAGGCACCCGCGCATGAACGCGCTGCTCAAGGACAACGTCATCGAGTGCCAGGGCGCCGTGCACCTGGGCCTGGCCGTGGCGCTGGACGAGGGACTGATGGTGCCGGTGATCCGCGATGCCGAGACCAAGCCCGTGGCGCAGCTCGCGCAGGAAACGCGCGAGCTGGCAGCCGGCGCCCGCGCCGGCAAGCTGACGCCCAAGGCCTACCAGGGCGCGAGCTTCACGGTCACCAACCTGGGCATGACCGGCATCGACTGGTTCACGCCGGTGCTGAACGCGCCGCAGGTGGGCATCCTGGGCGTGAGCAGCGTGCGCGAGCGCGCGGTGGTACAGGACGGGAAGCTGGGCATTGCCGCGATGACGACGCTGACCCTGGTGTTCGACCACCGGGCCATCGATGGCTATCCGGCCGCTCAGTTCCTGCAGGCCGTCAAGGGCCACCTCGAAGCCCCCGATTCGCTGTAAGGCCCGCCATGACTGCACCCCTCCCATCGTTGACGCCGCCCGAGGCCGTGCGCGAGCAGCTGTGGAACGAGCAGCAACTTGCCCAGCCGGTGGCCATGCCGAGCTTCAGGCTCTGGCGCTACCGGGAGTCGGCCATCGTGCTCGGCTGCTCGCAGCGCCGGCTGCTGGCGCAGGCGGCTGGCCCCATGCCGGTGCTGCTGCGCCAGTCCGGCGGCGGCGCAGTGCTGACCGGGCCGTGGATGCTGGGCCTGTCGGTGGCGCTGCCGGCCGACCACCCGCTGGCCCGCCAAGGGCTGGTGGCTAGTTACCGCTGGCTGGGCGAGGCCTTGGCCCAGGCGCTGCGGCAGGGCGGTGTGGAAGCCCAGGCCCTGGCGCCCGAGGTGTTGCGCGCCATGCCGGCCGAGCGGCGCACGGCGGTGGCCTGGGCCTGCTTCGGCGGCCTGTCGCCCTGGGAGGTACTGGCCGGCGGCCGCAAGATCGCCGGTCTGGCCCAGGTGCGCCGCGCCAGCGGCGTGCTGCTGGTCGGCGGCTTGCTGCTGCAGCGATCGCCCTGGCAGCTGATGTGCGAGGCCCTGGGCTGCGCGGCGGCCGATGCCCAGGTCCTGGCCGCCACCACCATCGGCGCCGGGGAAGCCATTGCGCATTTCGATGCCCATGCCTGTGCCTTGCGGCTGGAACAGGTGCTGGCCGCGACCCTGGAGCCGCAGGCCTGTCCCCCCTGAACATGAACTTCAAACCCTGGCCGCGGCCGGCGGCCAACCCGCATTGATTCCATCGAGACAGCAATCACAACACGAAGGAGACGACGATGAACCACCCGAAAGACGATTCAGTCCCCGGCACCATGCGCGTGCTGGACAAGCGGCCCACGCTGCAGAGGCGCAGTTTTCTGCGCGGCGGCGGCCTCGGGGCCATCGGCATCGCGGTCATTCCCGCGGCCGGCATCGCGGCCACCAAGGATGTGGCGGCCCAGCAGAGCTTTCGCCACCTGGGTGCGGCGACCGGCAAGACCCTGGTGCGCATGGCGCGCGATATCTACCCGCACGACAAGCTGGCCGAGAGCTTCTACGTCGAGGCCGTGGCGCCGTACGACGCGGCGTCCGTGAAGGACAAGGGTGTGAAAAAGCTGCTGACCGAGGGCATCAAGGACCTGGACCAGCGCGCCAGGCAGCGCTACGGCGTGCCCTACGCCGAGGTGAAGACCGAGGACGAGCGCGTGGCGCTGCTCAAGGACATCGAGGCCACGCCGTTCTTCAAGAAGGTGCAGGGCGACCTGGTCACGGGCCTCTACAACAACAAGAAGCTGTGGCCGCTGTTCGGCTACGAGGGTTCGTCCTGGGAAAAGGGCGGCTATGTGAACCGCGGCTTCGATGACATCGACTGGCTCTGAGCGCCGGCACAACGACAAGGAGACAAGCATCATGACCGATCAGGCAAAGTTCTCTCTCAACGACGACAGCGTCGTCGTGATCGTGGGCTCGGGTGCGGGCGGTGGCACACTGGCCAACGAACTGGCGCAGCGCGGCGTCAAGTGCGTGGTTCTGGAGGCGGGCAAGCACTACACCCAGAACGACTTCGAGAACGACGAGTGGGCGATGTTCAACAAGATCTCGTGGCTGGACAAGCGCATCTCGGCCGGCGGCTGGCACCACACCCAGACCTACCCGAACCTGCCGGCCTGGATCGTCAAGGGCGTGGGCGGCTCCACGGTGCACTGGTCGGGCGTGGCGCTGCGCTTCCAGGAGCACGACTTCCACACCAGGACCACCTACGGTGCCATCGACGGGGCCAACGTGCTTGACTGGCCGATCACGCTGGCCGAGCTGGAGCCTTACTACGAGCTGGCGGAGAAGAAGATGGGCGTGGCCGGCACCAAGGCCAGCGGCCTGCCGCCCATGCCTCCCAACAACCACTACAAGGTGATCGACGCCGGCGCCAGGAAGGTGGGCTACAAGAACATCGTGCGCCCGGCAGCCTCCAACAGCGAGGTCTATGACGGGCGTCCCGCCTGCCAGCAGATCGGCTTCTGCATGCAGGGCTGCAAGATCGGCGCCAAGTGGTCCACGCTCTACACCGAGGTGCCGCGCGCCCAGGCCACGGGCAAGGTCGAGCTGCGCCCTGAGTCCATGGTGCTGCAGATCCAGCACGACAAGCAGGGCCGCGCCAACGGCGTGCTCTATGTGGACAGCAAGGGCCGCAAGCAGCTGCAGAAGGCGCGCGTGGTCTGCGTGGCAGGCAACTCCATCGAGTCGCCGCGGCTGCTGCTGAACTCGGCCTCCAGCATGTTCACCAACGGCCTGGCCAACTCCTCGGGCCAGGTGGGCAAGAACTACATGAACCACGCCACGGCGGCGGCCGTGGCCATCCACAAGAAGCCGGTCTACATGTACCGCGGTTTCGACATTGCGGCCGTGGTGGCCGACGAGGTGCCTCTGGACACCAGGCGCGGCTTTGTCGGCGGCTACTACCTCGAGGGGCTGGCCATCCACCTGCCGTACACGGCGGCGTTCATGAAGCCCGGCGGCTGGGGCCGCGACTTCACCTCGGCCATGGAGATGTACGACCACATGAGCTGCGTCTGGGTCTGCGGCGAGGACCTGGCGCGCGAGCAGAACTCCATCACGCTGCACCCCACGGAAAAGGACCAGTACGGCCTGCCCGTGCCCATCGTGACCAAGACCTACCACGCCAACGACGACAAGATCACCGCCCACGGCCTGGTGCAGTGGCGCAAGCTGTCCGAAGCCGTGGGCGCGACCCGCGTGATCGACATGCCGGCCTATCCGGCCAGCCACAACATGGGCACCAACCGCATGAGCGCCAAGGCCAGCGACGGCGTGGTCAACAAATGGGGCCAGGCGCACGATGTGAGGAATCTCTTCATCTCGGACGGCAGCCAGTTCACCTCCAGCTCGGCGGCCAACCCCACGCTGACCATCGTGGCGCTGGCGATCCGGCAGGCCGAGTACATCGCCGGGGCCATGCAGCGGCGCGAGCTGTGACGGGAGGCAGGACATGAAGCTGTCCTGCCGCAGCTACCCGGGTGGCGACGCCGGCTGCGCGCCGCTGGTGCTGCTGCACGGCCTGTTCGGCAGCGCCGCACAGTGGCACCACATCGCGGCACCGCTGTCGGCCCGCGCGCGCGTGCTGGCGGTGGACCTGCGCAACCACGGCCTGTCGCCGCACGCCGATGCCATGGACTACGAGAGCATGGCAGACGACCTGCGCGAACTGCTCGACGCCCGGGGCATTGCACGGGCCCGCATCGCCGGCCACAGCATGGGCGGCAAGGTGGCCATGGCCTTTGCGCTGCGGTACCCCGGGCGCACCGAGGCGCTGGCCGTGCTCGACATCGCCCCGGCCCGCTACCACGACCATTTCTCGGCCCTGGTCTGCGCCGCACTGCGGCTGGACCTGGGCGCCGCCCGTTCGCGGGAAGAGGCCGACCGGCAGCTCGAACGCTTCGTGCCCTCGGCCCGCTTGCGGGCCATGCTGCTGCAGAACCTGGCCTGGCGCGACGGGCGATTGGCCTGGCGCATCCACTGGCTGGGCATAGGCGGCTCCATGCCGCAGCTGCTGGGTTTCCCTGCCGGGCTGCAACGCGCGCCGAGCGCCATCGACGCGCTGTTCGTGCGCGGCGGGGCCTCGGACTATGTGCTGCCGCGCCACGAAGACACGATCCAGCGGCTGTTTCCGCATTCGCGCATCGTGGAGCTGCCGGAGGCCGGCCACTGGCTGCATGCCGACCAGCCCGCCGCGCTGGTGCAACTGCTGGCGGAGTGGACGGAGACGCCAGGCGCGGCTGAGCTGCCTGTTTGCTTCAGCCCAGGTGCAGTCGGTTGGCCGCCGCGGCATGCCGCAGCACCGCTTCGACCATGATGGTGCGCGGGCCGTTGCCGTCCAGCGTCACCGTCAGCGGCGCATGGGCGGCGATCTCGATGCTGCGCTCGCCATCGAGCGCCAAGGTTCCCCGGGTGGCCGCGATGGCCACCGGCGCGCCGGGCTGCAGGCGGGCCAGGTTGACCACGCTCACCTCGGCCACCATGCCCGGCATCAGCGGGGCGTGCACGGAGCAGGGTGCGCCGGGCGCCATGCGCAGGTGCAGGCCATGGGTGCAGTCGCGGCCGGTGGGCTCCAGCAGCGCGGCGATGGATGCCAGCCCGATCACACCGGGCTCGCAGAAGCTCACGAACAGCTCCTGCAGGTCCTGGGCGCAGTCCACCGCGCCGGCACCGGTGGCGTCCTGCCGCGAGACGGCGATGTCGACCAGCGCCACGTCCTCCAGCTCCCTGCCGCGCACCAGCAGCCGCTTGTTGCGCCGGACGCCCACGTCCTCGCCGACCCGGCCCGTGGCCACCAGCGCAGCGGCCATGCCGGCCAGCGTGGCATCGAAGCGCTCGGGAAAGGCATTGTTCGTGCCGGTCGAAAGCGTGGCCAGCGGTACCTCGCCGCTGCCCCGGGCCACGGCCCGGTGGGTGCCGTCACCGCCCAGCACGGCGATGGCGCGCACGCCGCGTTCGGCCATCAGCGCGGCGGCGCGGGTGCTGTCGCTGGCGCTGTCGGTCAGTGCAAGATCGAGCAGGCGCACCTCGGGCATCGCGGGCTGGCGCAGGCGTGCCTGCTGCGCGCGCGACTGCACTTCGCGTGCCAGGCCCGAGGTGTCGGGCATCAGCCAGGCCTCCTGGATGCCCAGCGCGCCGGCCGAGGACAGCAGCCGCAGCACGGCATTGATTTTCTCGGCCATGGAAAAGGTGCTGCCCCAGGAGAACAGCCGCCGCAGGTCGCGGCCCGAAGAGGGGTTGGCAATGATGCCGAGGCAGGCGGCTGGAGTCGGATTCATCGTATGCAGGCCGTTGTGTGGGATGGTGAAGGGTGGAACCCAGGCCTGCTTCTTAACGCAAGAACAATGCCAGCTTCACGCATGCCGGCGGCGAAGCAGGCGATTATCATGGCCGGTGTGAGGCGGCAGCCTCCATCCCATGGCAAGCGCGACCCGCTCGACATCTGAAAGAGTGCGGCGACAGGAGACGACAATGCAGTGGATGGCATCGAACATGCCCGCAGAGGCAGGCGGGCCGGCAGGCCCGGGGACGGATTTCTCGATGATCGAGCGCTCGCGCCAGCGCTCGTTCGAGTTGTACCGGTTGGACCCGGGGCGCGGCGAGCCGCCGCGCGTGCTGACCACCAGCGCTCTCAAGGACCATCGCGAGCCCATGGAGCGCTTCATGCGCATCGCGCGCAGCGGCATGGAGGTGTTGTTCGGCCAGATCCGTGAGGCCGGCTATGTGGTGCTGCTGACCGACACCCATGGCGTGGCGGTGGACTTCATCAACAACCCCTTGTTCGATCAGGACTGGCGCCGCGCCGGCCTGTGGCTGGGCAGTTGCTGGACCGAAGAGAAGGAGGGCACTTGCGCGGTGGCGCTGGCCAATCTGGAGCAGCGGGCCATCACCGTGCATCACGAGGAGCATTTCCGCGCTCCGAACAAGAAGCTGACCTGCAGCGCCGTACCGATTTTCGGGACCGACGGACGCATGCTGGCCGTGCTCGATGCCTCGGCCATCGAGTCGCCCGACGACAAGCGCAGCCAGCATCTGGTGCTGCAGATGGTGCGGTCCGCGGCGCGCATGGCCGAGGATGCGAATTTCCTGCACGAGTTCGAGCACCACCATGTGCTCAAGCTCGCGCGGCGGCGCGATTTTCTCGAAGTCTCGGCCGACGGCATGGTCGCGCTCGACGAGGCCGGGCGCATCGTGGCCATCAGCCAGTCGCTGCGCGAGCAAGGTGCGCTGCTGCCCGCCCTGGGCCATTGCATCGAGGAGGTGTTCGACCTGCGGTTCGAGCAGGTGATGCAGGCCGCACACCAGGGCGGCTATCCGCTGACCATGCGCCATCTGGCCACGGGAACGCAGTGCTTTGCATTGATGCGGCCGCCGCGGCGCAGGCCGTCGGCGCCAGCGGCACCTTCGGCGGCCGCACGGCGCGAGGTTCCGCCCGAGGCCGGTGCCGATGCGCTGCAGGCCATTGCCGGGCTGGATCCGCAGATGCAGACCAATACGCGGCAAGCGCTGCGCGTGCTGGACAAGGGGCTGGCCATATTGCTGCATGGCGAATCGGGCTCGGGCAAGGAGGCCTTTGCCAAGGCCATGCACGAGGCCAGCGCGCGCCGGGCCCAGCCCTTCGTGGCGGTCAACTGCGCGGCGATTCCCGAGACCCTGATCGAGAGCGAGCTGTTCGGCTACCGCGAAGGGGCCTTCACTGGCGCCCGCTCCAAGGGCGCGCGCGGCAAGATCGCCCAGGCCCACGGCGGCACGCTGTTCCTCGACGAGATCGGCGACATGCCGCAGGCCATGCAGACGCGGCTGCTGCGCGTGCTGGCCGAGCGCGAGGTCACGCCGCTGGGGTCGGAGCAGCCGATTGCCGTCGATGTGCAGCTGATCTGCGCCACGCACCGCGACCTGCGCGAGATGGTGGCCCAGGGCCAGTTCCGGCTCGACCTGTACTACCGCCTCAACAGCGTGACGCTGGAGCTGCCGGCGCTGCGCGACCGCACCGACAAGAACGCGCTGATCGACAGCCTGCTGCGCGAGGACGGCCGGCAGCTCTACGGCCGTGCCGTGGCCATCACCGCGGCCGCGCGCGACCTGCTGCTGCGCCATGACTGGCCCGGCAATATCCGGCAGCTCAAGAACGTGCTGCGCACGGCCATGGCGCTCAGCGGGGGCGAGCCCGTCAGTCCCGAGCACCTGCCGGCCGAAATCCATGGCGGCCAGCCGCCCATGCTGCCGCCCGAGCGCATGCTGTCCCTGGGCGGAGCCCAGGCGGCTGCCGCGCAGGGGGCACCGATGCAGGAGGCGCAGGACGGGCGCACGGCCTTGCTGCAGGTGCTGAAGGAGCACCGGTGGAACGTCACCGAAGCCGCGCGCAGCCTGGGACTGAGCCGCGCCACGGTATACCGGCACATGCAGAAGTGGGAGATCGTCAGCCCCAACCGGCTTAGTGATTGAAGCCGTCAGCTATCTATTTGTGAGCTGATTACGCCAATCAGCCAATGATTTTGGATTTGGAATAGCTTGAAATATCGATCTGCACAGCGCAGGCAGCTATAAAAAATAAAGTCCGCTGGCGGCGGACTTTATTCGGGTCTGGGCCGGAGGTCAGCTCAGCAGCAGCGCATCGTCGGCCAGTTTTTCGCCGCGCACCTTTTCGAACATGTGCAGCAGGTCGGGCACGTCCATGCGGGCGCGCTCCTCGCCGCTCACGTCCAGCACGACCTGGCCCTGGTGCAGCATCACGGTGCGCGTGCCCACGTCCAGCGCCTGGCGCATGCTGTGGGTGACCATCATGGTGGTGAGCTTGGCTTCCTCGACGATGCGCGCCGTCAGCTGCAGCACGAAGTCGGCCGTGCGCGGGTCGAGCGCGGCGGTGTGCTCGTCCAGCAGCAGGATGCGCGAAGGCTGCAGCGCGGCCATCAGGAGGCTCACGGCCTGGCGCTGGCCGCCCGAGAGCAGGCCGATGCGGTCGGTCAGGCGGTTTTCCAGGCCCAGGCCCAGCGTGGCCAGGCGCTCGCGGTAGAGGTCGCGGTTGGCGGCCTTCACGGCCTTGGACAGGCCGCGGAAATTGCCGCGCTCATGGGCCAGCGCCATGTTCTCCTCGATGGACAGGTCTTCGCAGGTACCCGCCATGGGGTCCTGGAACACGCGCGCCACCTGCTTGGAGCGCTCCCAGACAGGCATGCGCGTCATGTCGATGCCGGCGATCTCGATCTTGCCCTTGTCCACGCCCTGGTCGCCCGAGACGCAGTTGAGGAAGGTGGACTTGCCGGCGCCGTTGGAGCCGATGACGGTGACGAACTGGCCGTCGGGAATGGACAGCGACAGGCCGCGCAGCGCACGCGTCTCGATGGGGGTGCCGGGGTTGAAGGTCAGTTCCAGGTTCTGTGCGTTCAGCATGGTGTTCTCCGCAGTTCTTTCGTTCTTGTCGTTCTTATTTGCGCTTGCCGAGCTTTTTCTTGATCTGCGGGATCACCAGGGCGACGGTCACCAGCACGGCCGTGACCAGGTTCAGGTCCTGGGCCTTGAGGCCGATGGCGTCGATGTTCAGGGCCGCGGCAATGAAGAAGCGGTAGACGATGGCGCCGATCACCACGGCCAGCGTGGCCCAGATGATCTTGCGCGAGGGCAGGATGGTCTCGCCCACGATCACGGCAGCCAGGCCGATCACGATGGTGCCGATGCCCATGGAGATGTCGGAGCCGCCCTGGGTCTGCACGAACAGCGCGCCGGCCAGGCCGACCAGGCCGTTGGAAATCGCCATGCCCAGCAGGATCATGGCGCCGGTGTTCACGCCCTGCGCGCGGGCCATGCGGGCGTTGGAGCCCGTGGAGCGGATGGCCAGGCCGCGCTCGGTGGCGAAGAACCAGTCCAGCGCCAGCTTGGCCACGACGACGAAGCCCAGCAGGATGACGGGGCGCATCACATAGTCGGCCACGCTGTCGGGCTGCAGCATGGTGAACAGCGTGGGATCGTTGATCAGCGGCACATTGGGGCCGCCCATGATGCGCAGGTTGACCGAGTACAGGCCGATCATCATCAGGATCGAGGCCAGCAGGTCCATGATCTTCAGGCGCACATTGAGCCAGCCGGTGATGAAGCCTGCGACGGCGCCGGCGGCGGTGCCGGCCAGCGTGGCCAGCCAGGGATTGATGCCCTGGGAAATCATCACGGCGCAGACGGCGCCGCCCAGGGGAAAGCTGCCGTCCACCGTGAGGTCGGGAAAGCGCAGCAGGCGAAAGGAAATGAAGACGCCCAGCGCCACCAGGCTGAAAATCAGGCCGATCTCGACGGCACCGAGCAGGGAAAAGAGAGACATACGGATAGCGACAGGCGCGAGGGGGAACGTCTAAAAAAAGGGCAGGGCCATGTTGCCATGACGCCTGCCGCTGTGCCTGCGCCGCCCCGGACGCATCCGGGGGCGGCGCGCCGCACAGGCCTTACTTGATCACTTGTGCCGCCGACTTGATCAGCGCGTCGGACAGCTTCACGCCTTGCTTTTCGGCGGCGCCGGGGTTCACGAACAGCTCCATCTTGGTGGAGACTTCGGGCTTGATGTCGCCGGGGTTTTCGCCCTTGAGGATGCGCACCACCATGCGGCCGGTCTGCTCGCCCAGGTCGCGGTAGTTGATGCCGTAGGCGGCCACGGCGCCGCGCTTGACGGAGTCGGTGTCCGAGGCCACCAGCGGGATCTTGGCGTCCTGGCCGACCTTGACCAGCGATTCATAGGCCGACACCACGTTGTTGTCGGTGTTGGTGTAGATCACGTCCACCTTGCCCACCAGCGAGCGGGCGGCGCTGCTCACGTCCACCGAGCGGGGTGCGGCGGCCGTCACCAGCGTCCAGCCCATCTTGGGCAGCAGGGCCTGCAGCTCCTTCACGACCACGGCGGAGTTGGCTTCGCCGGGGTTGTAGACCATGCCGATGCGCTTGGCATTGGGCACGACCTGCTTGACCAGGTCCATTTGCTTGTCCAGGGCCAGCAGGTCGGACACGCCGGTTACGTTGTTCTTGGAAGGCTCCCAGCTGGCCACCAGCTTGGCGGCCACGGGGTCGGTCACGGCGGAGAACACCACGGGCACCGTCTTGGTGGCGGCGATCACGGCCTGGGCCGAAGGCGTGGCGATGGCGACGATGGCGTCAGGCTTGTCGCCGACGAACTTGCGGGCGATCTGGGCGGCGGTGCCGGTATTGCCCTGGGCGCTCTGGTATTGCCACTTGAGGTTCTTGCCGTCCTCGTAGCCGGCTGTCTTGAGGGCGTCCTTGACGCCGTCGCGCACGGCATCCAGGGCCGGGTGTTCGACGATGGCGGTCACGGCCACCGACTTGGTGTCGGCTGCGTATGCCCCCGAAATGGCGGAAACCGCCAGGGCCAGGGCGCCCATGCGGGCCCAAGACAGCTGCTTCATGTGTATCTCCAGCGTGTTTGTGTTTATTTCCAGATGGTGAATAAGACGGCTGCGTTTTGATACACAGCGCCTCGCGGCAAAGTCTACTGCACCCACCTGCTTGTCTCGTCGCTAGTCATAACCCTGTTTTCACCTATACGGAATTCGCCAAAAAATGGCATGAAAACTGCACAAAGTGAAAATCAAACGGGTTATTCATGCAGTAATTTAAGAAAAACGGCTGCAGTTTTGCATCGTGCGGAGGCATTTGAATGCCCTGTTTTGCATTTTTCCTGCATTCATTGTCCGAAAAAGAGTCTTTGGGTACGCATTGCACAAAATTTGAGCGTGCGCAAGCACTGGCTCCTTCGCGCTTGCCAGGCCTGCCGCGCTTTGCAAATCAGGCGAGCGTGCTCCTGATTTTTGGAATCTCATGGATAACCCGCGGTAAATGCACCGGCGGAAACCGCAGGCAGAAACCACGGTGCGTCCGAAGGCATGGAGCGCATGAAAAAGGCCTGCTCGAAAGCAGGCCTCGGTCTCCATGGCGCCTGGCCGGGTTGGCGGGCCCGGATCGCGGATGCGCTTTTACATGCCCGAATAGTTGGGACCGCCGCCGCCTTCGGGCGTCACCCACACAATGTTCTGCGTCGGGTCCTTGATGTCGCAGGTCTTGCAGTGCACGCAGTTTTGCGCGTTGATCTGCAGGCGCTGCTTGCCGGCATTGGCCTCGTCCTCGACGAACTCGTACACCCCGGCCGGGCAGTAGCGCTGCTCGGGACCCGCGAACTGGGTCAGGTTCACGTTCACGGGAACGCCGGGGTCCTTGAGCGTCAGGTGGGCCGGCTGGTTTTCCGCATGGTTGGTGTTGCTGATGAACACGCTGGAGAGGCGGTCGAAGGTCAGCTTGCCATCGGGCTTGGGGTAGACGATGGGCTGGCATTGGTCGGCCGGTTTCAGATAGGCATGGTCGGGCTTGTTGCGGTGCAGCGTCCAGGGGATGTGGCCCTTGAGCACGAACTGCTCGATGCCGTTCATGATGGTGGCGGTGGTCAGGCCCTTCTTGAACCAGGCCTTGAAGTTGCGGGCCTTGTACAGCTCGTCGTACAGCCAGCTGTTCTCGAAGGCATAGGTGTAGCTCGTGAGCTCGTCGTGCTGGCGGCCGGCCACGATGGCTTCGTAGGCGGCCTCGGCGGCCAGCATGCCGGTCTTGATGGCGGCGTGGCTGCCCTTGATGCGGCTGACGTTGAGAAAGCCGGCTTCGCAGCCCACGAGCGCGCCGCCGGGGAACACGAAGCGCGGCAGGCTGGAGATGCCGCCGGCCGTGATGGCGCGCGCGCCGTAGGAGATGCGCTTGCCGGGCTTGATGCCCTTGGATTCGTCGCCTTCCAGGTACCAGCGGATGTTGGGATGGGTCTTCCAGCGCTGCATCTCCTCGAACGGAGACAGGTAGGGGTTGGAGTAGTCCAGGCCGGTGATGAAGCCCAGCGTGACCAGGTTGTCCTCGAGGTGGTAGAGGAAGGCGCCGCCGTAGGTGTCGCTCTTCATGGGCCAGCCGGCGGTGTGCAGCACGAAGCCGGGCTTGTGGCGGGCCGGGTCGATTTCCCACAGCTCCTTGACGCCGATGCCGTAGGTCTGGGGATCGCGGTTGGCGTCCAGGCTGAACTTGGCGATGACCTGCTTGCCCAAGTGGCCGCGCGCGCCTTCGGCGAAGATGGTGTACTTGGCATGCAGCTCCATGCCCAGCTGGAAGTCGCCCGTGGGCTCGCCGTCCTTGCCCACGCCCATGTTGCCGGTGGCCACGCCCTTGACGGAGCCGTCCTCGTTGTAGAGCACTTCGGCGGCGGCAAAGCCGGGGAAGATTTCCACACCCAGGGCTTCGGCCTGGTCGGCCAGCCACTTGGTGACGAAGCCCAGGCGCACGATGTAGTTGCCGTGGTTCTGGAAGCACCGGGGCAGCAGCCAGTTGGGCGTGCGCAGCGACCCCTTCTCGCCCAGGAAGACCATGGCGTCGTCGGTCACGGGCTGCGTCAAAGGAGCGCCTTTTTCCTTCCAGTCGGGAATCAGCTCGGTCAGGGCGCGCGGGTCCATGATGGCGCCCGAGAGGGTGTGCGCGCCGGGCTCGGAGCCTTTTTCTAGCACCACGACGGAGACATCCTGGCCTTTTTCCGCGGCCAGTTGCTTCAGGCGGATGGCGGTGGACAGGCCGCCGGGGCCGCCGCCCACCACCACCACGTCGTATTCCATGGCTTCGCGCGGACCGTACTGGGCCAGGATTTCTTCGTTTGTCATCGGGAGAGTCTCGCTTGGATAGTAAAAAGATGATATGGCGGGGGCCGGGCCGCAGCTCCCTGGGGAAGGGGCCGCAGATGCCGCAATGCGGGCGATTCTATGTCCTCCATGTCCCGATTTGTGCACGGGCGTGCTAATTGGTGACAGCGATTACCCGCAGAACAGGGCACAGTGCGCAAGGACAAAGGCTGCCCATCGGCTTGCCATTCCTCTAAACACATAGTCTGGCGGATGCATCCGCCGGCCGCGACCGGAGACTGTCACCTATGCGCATGGAACTGCCCGAACACAAGAAGCTGGTATACGAGACACGCTTTCCCGTGCGCTGGGGGGACATGGATGCAATGGGCCATGTCAACAACAGCGTGTATTTCCGCTACATGGAGACGGCGCGCATCGACTGGATGATGCAGGCCGGCATGCCGCCCGCCCCCACTGGCGACGGGCCGGTCATCGTCAATGCTTTCTGCAACTTCTACCAGCAGTTTGCCTATCCCGACGTGGTCAGGCTCAAGCTGTATGTCAGCGATCCGGCGCGCACCACCTTCGAAAGCTGGATCACCATGGAAAAGGACGAGGCGCCGGGCGTGGTCTGCGCCGCCGGCGGCGCCACCGTGATCTGGGTGGATTTCCTGCAGCACAAGGCTACCGACCTGCCGCAGTGGGTGCGTGAACTGACCGCGGCCTGATAGGGGCAATCACGCAGGCAAGGCGCTGCCGGCGCCAGGCAGGCGGCGTTCGGATTTCCGGATGGATGGGGGTGTGTGCGTCCGGAAATCCGGAGGTCCAGTGTCGCAAAGTATGCACAAAAGTATGCGTGACATAGGCAAATCAAAGGCTTATGCCGCATGCGCCAGCTGGCACGTTCCGTGCATAGGTTGGTCCAGGCCGCAGCGAGCGGCTGCGAGTGCCGGGGCGGAAACAGCCCGGGTGGCAGCGGTGGCGACCGGAAGGCGCCGCCTTTGCCGCACGGGCTCTGGTACGAGACGAAACCAGCCTGTCCCGGCAAGACTACAACGCATACAAAACCAAACGAATGAAATCCAATCGCCTGACCATGATGGTCCTGCTGGCAATGGCACTGGGGGTGCTCGTCGGCTACATGGTGCATACCTCTGCCGCCACGCCCGAGGCAGCCAAGGAGATCGCCAGCTATTTCGGCATCCTGACGGATGTGTTCCTGCGCATGATCAAGATGATCATCGCTCCCCTGGTGTTCACCACCCTGGTGGCGGGCCTGGCCAACATGGGCGACGCCCAGTCGGTGGGCCGCGTCGGCGGCCGGGCCCTGGGCTGGTTCATCGCGGCGTCGTTCTGCTCGCTGTTCCTGGGCCTGTTCTACGCCAACCTGCTGCAGCCGGGCCATGGCCTGAAGGTGGAGCTGCCCAGCAGCGCCGACGGCCTGGGCCTGAAGACCTCGGCGCTGAACCTCAAGGATTTCATCACGCACGTCTTCCCGAAGAACATCGTCGAGGCCATGGCGACCAACGAGGTTCTGCAGATCCTGGTGTTCGCGCTGTTCTTCGGCCTGGCGCTGGGCTATCTGAACCACCAGAAGAAATACATGCTGGTGGACATGATGGAAGAGGTGTCCCACGTCATGCTGCGCGTCACCGACTACGTGATGCGCTTCGCACCTGTGGGCGTGTTCGGTGCCGTGGCCGACACCATCGCCACCCACGGCCTGGGCATGCTGTCCGTGTTCGGCAAGTTCATGGTCTGCTTCTACATCGCACTGGCCACGCTGTGGGTGCTGCTGACGCTGGCTGGCTATCTGGTGCTGGGCCGCGACGTGTTCCGCCTGCTGGGGCTGATTCGCGGCTCGCTGCTGGTGGGCTTTTTCACGGCCAGCAGCGAATCGACGCTGCCCAAGCTCATGGAACAGCTCGAGGAATTCGGCATCAAGCCGCGCATCACGGGCTTCGTGCTGCCGCTGGGCTACTCCTTCAACCTCGATGGCTCGATGATCTACACGACCTTCCTGGCCATCTTCATCTCTCAGGCCTACGGCATCGAGATGTCCCTGACCGCGCAGATCACCATGCTGCTGGTGCTCATGGTCTCGAGCAAGGGCATCGCGGGCGTGCCGCGCGCCTCACTGGTGGTGGTGGCTGCCGTGCTGCCCATGTTCGGCCTGCCGGAAGCCGGCATTTTGCTGATCCTGGGCATCGACCATTTCCTGGACATGGGCCGCACGCTGACCAATGTGCTGGGCAATGCCATCGCCACGGCCGTGGTGGCCAAGTGGGAAGGCGACAGCGACGACGAGACCGGCCTGCAGGCCGAGGCCGCGGCCATTGCGCTGCCCGAGTCGGAGCGCCTGGCCGCCTGACGGGCTGACGGCATTTGGCCCGCCCGGTCCCATTGCCGGCCATGGGTGCGGCGGCCGGCGCTGCTACCATGGCGGACCCCATGTCCGCTCTATCCGCAGCCAGGCCGCTGCGCCCGCTTTTTTTGCTGTTGCTTGTCTGCCTGTGGCTGCTGCTGAGCGCCCTGGGCGGCTGGGGCGTGTACTGGCTGGCGCAGCGGGCAGGCATTGCGGACCTGCGCGCCTCGGGCGAGCACCGCATGGACCTGTACGCGGCCAGCCTGGAGCGGGAGGTCGACAAGTACGCCTTCCTGCCCGCCATCGTGGCCCTGGACGAAGATGTCCGGGCCATGCTGAACCGCCCCGAGGATGCGGGCCTGCAGCAGCGGGTGAATCAATACCTGGAGCAGCTCAGCGAGCGCGCCGGCACGCTCAGCGTCTACGTGGTGGACAGCCGCGGCAAGGTCAAGGCCGCCAGCAACTGGCGGCGCGCCGACAGCTTCCTCGGCGAGGACCTGAGCTTCCGTCCCTATTACCGCGAGGCCCTGCGCGTGGGCAGCGGGCGCTATTTCGGCATAGGCACCACGCGCGGCGAGCCCGGCTACTACCTCACCAGCACGCTGGGCTCCGTCCATGACCGGGGCGGGGTGCTGGGCGTGGCGGTGGTCAAGGTGGGCCTGGAGCAGCTGGAGCAGTCCTGGGCGGCCGTGGAGTCGCCGGTGCTGGTCAGCGACGAGAACGGCGTGCTCATCCTCAGCAACCGGCCCGAATGGAAGTTCACCACGCTGCAGCCGCTGGACGAGGCCACGCGCCAGCAGCTCGAGAATTCCCAGAAGTACAACCGGCGCGCCCTGCAGCCGCTGGACTGGCAGGTGCTGCGCGAACTGGACGCCGGCACGGCCCTGGTGCGGTTCAGGCCCGGGGCCGCCGGTGCTTCCCCCGGCGCTTCCGCCAATCTGTTCCTGTCCCAGTCGCGTCCGCTCCATTCCTTTCTGGCCACGCCATGGCGCATGACCGTGCTGTCTCCGCTGCGGCCGGTCAACCAGCTGGCGCTGAGCCGTGCCGGAGTGGCCACGGCGGCCATGGCCCTGGCGCTGCTGCTGGTGGCCCTGTTGCACCAGCGCCGCCGGCATTTGCGCGAGCAGCTGGCGGCCCGGGAGGCCCTGCAGGCCGCGCATGATGCGCTGGAACGCAAGGTGGCGCAGCGCACGGCCGACCTGTCGGCCGCCAACCAGGCCCTGCAGCAGGAAGTGGCCGAGCGCGTGCAGGCCGAAGCCACGCTGCGAGCCAAGCAGGACGAGCTGGTGCAGGCCGGCAAGCTGGCCGTGATCGGGCGCCTGTCCACCGAGATGGCGCACGAACTCAACCAGCCGCTGGCGGCGCTGCGCACGCTGGCCGGCAACAGCCAGCGCTTCCTGGAGCGCGGCGAACTGGCGGTGGCCCAGGGCAATCTGCAGCGCATGGCCGATCTGGCCGACCGCATGGGCCGCATCACGGCGCGGCTGCGCAACTTTGCCCGCAAGTCCGAGGGCCGGCCGGCCAGCGTGGTGCTGAACGACGTGCTGGACAATGCCCTGTCCGTGCTGGAGGCGCGCATCGACCGCGCTGGTGCAGTCATCGCGCGCAAGGGGGAGCCCCGGCTTGCCGCCTGGTGCGATGCCAACCGCGTGGAGCAGGTGCTGGTCAACCTGCTGGGAAATGCGCTCGATGCCATGCGCGGGCAGGCCGCGCCCTGCGTGGAGCTGGAATGCCGGCAGGCGGCAGGACAGGAGCCGGGCCAGGTGCAGATACTGGTGCGCGACCATGGCCCGGGCCTGAGCGCCGAAGCACAAGAGCATTTGTTCGAGCCGTTTTTCACCACCAAGCCCGAGGACCAGGGACTGGGCCTGGGCCTGGCCCTGTCGGCCGATATCGTCCAGGCCTGCGGCGGCTCGCTGAAGGGTGCCAACCACCCCGATGGCGGCGCAGTCTTCACCTTGTCCCTGCCGGCGGTGCCGCCCGCGGCTTTGGCGGATACTCGGGCTGGCTGATGCCAGCCGTGCAGCGGCAATGGCGCCTTCCCTGATGCCAAGCCCTGCCGCACTGTTTCTTTTCCGATTGCCCTGATGCCTGCGTGCCTTGCTCCATGAACCCCGCTCTCAAAGTCCTGATCATCGAAGACGACCCGGATGTCGCCCTGGGCTGCGAGCAGGCGCTGCAGCTCGAAGGCATTGCCTGCGAATGCGTGGCCAGTGCCGAGCAGGCGCGCAAGCGCCTGATGCCCGACTATGAGGGCGTGGTGGTCAGCGACATCCGCCTGCCGGGAATGGACGGCATGGCGTTGCTGCGCGAACTCATGGCGCTGGACCCCGAGTTGCCCGTGGTGCTCATCACCGGGCATGGCGATGTCTCCATGGCCGTGCAGGCCATGAAGGACGGCGCCCAGGACTTTCTGGAAAAGCCGTTCGCGCCCGAGCTGCTCGTTGGCGCCGTGCGCCGCGCGCTGGAGCGCCGGCGCCTGGTGCTGGAAGTGCGCTCGCTGCGCCGCCAGCTTGAAAGCGCGGGCAACCTGGAGCACCGGCTGCTGGGCCGCGCGCCCAATATGCAGCGCCTGCGCCAGACCCTGCAAAGCCTGGCCCAGAGCGCGGCCGACGTGCTCATCGTCGGCGAAACCGGCGCCGGCAAGGAACTGGTGGCGCGTTGCCTGCACGAGGCCAGCAGCCGGCGCAACGGCAACTTCGTGGCCATCAACTGCGGCGGCCTGCCCGATACGCTGTTCGACAGCGAGATGTTCGGCAGCGAGGCCGGCGCCTTCACGGGCGCGGGCAAGAAGCGCATCGGCAAGATCGAGCACGCCAGCGGCGGCACGCTGTTCCTCGACGAGATCGAGAGCATGCCCATGGCCATGCAGATCAAGCTGCTGCGCGTGCTGCAGGAGCGGGTGCTGGAGCGCCTGGGCTCCAACACGCTGATTCCCATCGACTGCCGCGTCATCGCCGCGACCAAGGTGGATCTGCTGGAGCTGAGCCGCCAGGGGCTGTTCCGGGCCGATCTCTACTACCGGCTCAACGTGGCCACGCTGACGGTGCCGCCGCTGCGCGAACGGCGCGAGGACGTGCCGCTGCTGTTCGAGCACTTCGCGCTGCAGGGTGCGGCGCGCCACCAGCGGCCCGTGCCCGAGCTGACGGCGGCGCGCATACAGCAGCTGCTGGGCTATGACTGGCCCGGCAATGTGCGCGAGCTGCGCAATGTGGCCGAACGCACGGTGCTGGGCATAGAGGCCGGCTCGCCGCCTTTCGCCACCGAGCCGTCCGAAGCCCCCAAGCCCCTGGCGGCCACCGTGGAGGCCTTCGAGCGTGCGCTGATTGCCGATGCGCTGCGCCGCCAGGGCGGCAGCCTGGCCCGCACGGCCGAGGCCTTGTCCATGCCCAAGACCACGCTGCACGACAAGATCCGCAAGTACGGACTGGACGGGCAGGGCGGCTGAGGCGCAAGGCCGCGCCGGAAGCCGGCTGTCAGCGCCCTGGCTGCGCCACGGCCGGCGCCAGCCCGAAGAGGTTGGCCAGCACCTCGCCGATCTCTTCGCGGGCCAGCTGCCTTTTCTCGACCTGGCCGTTCGTCACCGTCTTGAGCATGTCGTCCAGCAGGATGGCGCGGCCGGTGCTGTGGTGCAGCACCACCAGCAGCTTCTGCACGAAGATGGCTTCGGGGTGGGTGGAGTTCAGGTAGTTGGCGGGAACGAAGTCGATCCATTCCTGGGGCGACAGGTCGAAGGCGTACTGGTTGGCCCATTCGCCCTCCACCCTGGCCTTGAGCACGTATTCGCCGCGTTCGTCCAGCGTGAGCTGGAAGGTGTCGCAGTCTTGCGCGACCTCGACGCCCACGGCGTCCAGGTCCATCGGCGCGCGGATGCCGTAGCTGCCGAAGCCCAGGTCGCACAGCCAGCGCCGGCCTTCGACCTCGGCGATCACGGCCATGTGGGTGCGGGGTCGGCGGGCGGGGTAGAACATGGGCCGGGCCGCGACAAAGCGGTAGGCGATGCCCAGGGCCTGCAGCGCCATGGCGAACAGGCCGTTGACCTCGTAGCAGTAGCCGCCGCGGCCCTGGCGGAGAATCTTTTCGGCAATGTCCTCGGGCACCAGCGAGACGATCTTGCCCTCCTGGACGTCCAGGTTCTCGAAGGGCACGGTGAACAGCTGCCGGCGCATGAGGGCGTGCAGCGTGGCGGTGTCGGGGCCGGAATGGCCGGTGTGGCCGATGCGTTGCAGATAGGTGGGCAGGTCGAAATTGCTGGCGTGCATTTGGAAAAAAGTCCTTGCGTAGATTGCAGTCCGGACGATAGGGCATGGGCGGCCTCCGCTGTATAGGCAGAATGAATGAAAATCCACCTGTACAGATTCTTTCGCCCCTGCCCATGGACAGCCTCGACGCCTCTTTGCCCCACTATCTGCGCATTGCCGGGATGCTGCGCCAGACCCTGGCTTCGGGCGCGCTGCGACCCGGCGACCGTGTGATCTCTGCACGCAAGCTGGCCGAGCGCGAACGGGTCAGCCTGCCCACGGCGCTGGAGGCGCTGCGCAGCCTCGAAGCCCAGGGGCTGATCGTCGCGCGGCCGCGCTCGGGCTACTTTGTGCGCCAGCAGGCCCCGGTCGCGGCCTTGCCGCCCTCGCGCCCGTCGCCGCGCCCCATGCCCGTGACCATGGCGGGCCTGGCGCGCTCGCTGTTCAGCAGCGCCGATGCGCGGCTGATCCCGCTGGGCGCCGCGCTGCCCGACCCCGCCTGGTTGCCCGCGGCCACGCTGCAGCGCGCGCTGCAGGCCGCGGGCCGGCGCCTGCAGGCCCAGGGCCAGAGCTACAGCATGCCGCCGGGTCGGGCCGAGCTGCGCGGCCAGATCGCGGCGCGGGCCGCGCAATGGGGCGGCCGCTTCGGCCCCGACGATCTGATTCTCACCTCCGGGGCCACGCAGGCCGTGCGGCTGGCGCTGCGCGCCGTATGCCAGCCCGGCGATGTGGTGGCCATCGAGCGGCCAGCCTATTTCGGCACGCTGCTGCTGCTGGAAGACCTGGGCCTGAAGGCGCTGGAGGTCGCGACCGATCCGCGCGAAGGCCTGCTGCCCGAGGCGCTGGCCGAGGCCCTGGCAAGGCACAGGCCTGCGGCGGTGCTGGCCTCGCCCACGGTGCAGAACCCGCTGGGCGCCAGCATGTCCGTGGAGCGCAAGCGCGCGCTGGTGGCGCTGCTGGAGCAGGCCGGCGTGCCGCTGATCGAGGACGATGTGTATGGCGACTTGGCTGGCGAGGGCCAGCGTCCGCCGGCCTGCAAGGCCTTCGACGGCAGCGGCAACGTGCTGTACTGCAGCTCGGTGTCCAAGACCCTGGCGCCGGGCTGGCGCATCGGCTGGATTGCGCCGGGGCGCTTTCATGCGCAGGTGCTGAAGGCACGGCTGGCCGGGGACTGGGCCGGTGCGCCGCTGCTGGAGGCCGCCGTGGGCGAGGTGCTGGCCAGCGGCGATTACGACCGCCATCTGCGGCGTCTGAAAACCCGTATCCAGGCTGCGGTGCAAGCCGTCACGGCGCGGGTGGAAGCCAGTTTCCCGCCCGGCACGCGCATCTCCATGCCTTGCGAGGGTTTTGTGCTGTGGGTGGAACTGCCGCGCCAGGTGAATGCGCTGGAGGTGCACCGCCGCGCGCTGGAGCTGGGCATAGGCGTGAGCCCCGGCCAGCTGTTCTCGCCGCAGGCCGACCTGCCCAGCCACCTGCGCCTGAACTGTGCCAACGAGCCCACGCCCCGGCTGCTCGGGGCCGTGGGGCAGATCGGCGAACTGTGCCGGGAACTGGCGCGGAGCACCGCTCCGGCCTGACAGCCTGCTATTTCTTCTCGCGCGGCACGCGGCCCATCAGGTAGAACTCGGGGTTGGGCTGCATGCCCGCGAAGCTGGCCATGCGGTTGGACAGGCCGAAGAAAGCGGTGATGGCCGCGATGTCCCAGATGTCCTCGTCGTCGAATCCATGGGGGTACAGGGCCTCGAAGTCCGCATCCGTGATCTCCTGGCTGTGCTGGCAGACCTTCATCGCAAAGTCCAGCATGGCGCGTTCGCGCGGGCTGATGTCGGCCTTGCGGTAGTTGACCGCCACCTGGTCGGCGATCAGCGGCTTTTTCTCGTAGATACGCAGGATGGCGCCGTGGGCCACCACGCAGTACAGGCACTGGTTGGCGGCGCTGGTGGCGGTGACGATCATCTCGCGCTCGCCCTTGGTCAGGCTGCCTTCCTCCTTGAGCATCAGCGCGTCGTGGTAGGCAAAGAAGGCGCGCCATTCGGCCGGGCGGCGCGCAAAGGCCAGGAACACATTGGGGATGAAGCCCGATTTCTCCTGCACCTGCTGGATGCGTTCCCTGATGTCCTGGGGCAGGGTGTTCAAGTCCGGAAAGGGGTAGCGCGCCTGGCTCATGCCTGTCTCCTGTATTGATGGAATCCGGCCAGAGCATGGCATGGCCGGCCGGAGCAAAGCTGTCGTCTGCGTTGCAGATGCTGCCGCTGATGCAAGGCCATGAGGCATGAAAATGGCCTCTGGCGCACTTCTGGAAAGCGCTGGAAGCTATGGTTTTTGAGGATTTCGCCACCGTCACTGCGGCAGTGCCGTGCCGATCAGCAGCATGCCCAGGCCCATGAGCACGCCGCCCAGGCTTTTGTCTATCCACGGGCGGATGGCCTGCACCCGGGTCTGCAGCGTGGGTGCGGAAAAGCACCAGGCCACGAGCGCAAACCACAGCACATGGGCGATGGCGATGAACAGGCCCTGTGCCAGCTGCGTGGCCACGGCCACCTCGGGCCCGGTCACCTGCGTGAACAGGCTGAGGATGAACAACGCCGTCTTGGGATTGAGCGCATTGGTCAGGAACCCGCGGCGCCAATGCCGGGCGGCAAGCCCGGGCGCTGGCGCGGCTGCGTTCGCAACTGCATCTGCATGGGCGGCAGCGCCGGCCTGGCGCCATAGCGCAAGGCCCAGCCAGACCAGATAGCCGGCACCCAGCCACTTGAGTGCCGAAAACAGCCAGGGCAGCCGGTGCAGCAGCACGCCCAGGCCCAGCAGCGTGTATCCCACATGCACGAGCACGCCGCAGCCTATGCCAAGGGCCACGAGCAGGCCCGCGCGGCGCGAGACCATGAGGCTGGTGCGCGTGACCATGGCGAAATCCGCGCCGGGGCTGATGACGGCCAGGGTGGTGACAAGAATGACGGTGGGCCAGGTATGCATGGAAAAAGTGATCTGGGTTCACAATATCTGCTGGCCTTTTCTGAAGAGGGAATGGCTGCAGCGCTTGATAGGAAAGAACTCTAGGCATAACACCGCTGTTTGAATAACGATGATTTCTCAAGAAAAAAGTGAGCTGGAATCACAATATGGCGATGCGCCGGACGCGCGGCGCCTGCCGTCGCTGGTGGCGCTGCGCTGCTTCGAGGCCGCGGCGCGGCTGGAGAGTTTCAGCCGCGCGGCCGACGAGCTGCACCTCACCCATGGCGCCGTGAGCCGGGCCGTGCGGACGGTGGAGGACGAACTGGGCGTGCCGCTGTTCGAGCGCAGGAGCCGCCGCGTCTACCTCAACGACCACGGCCGCGTGCTGTTCGACGGCGTGCACGCGGGCCTGGCCCGCATGTCCGAGGCGGCCGAGGCCGTGCGCCGGCGCGCGTCCCAGCGGCCGCTGCTGCTGTCGTGCGAGCCCACCTTGCTGATGCGCTGGCTGATTCCGCGCTGGGGCGACTTCCAGGCCCGCCATCCGCAGCACAAGGTGCATCTGGTGGCCGGCGGCGGCCCCGTGGACTGGGGCGCGGGGCTGGACCTGGCCATTCGCCGCAACGACTTCGACTGGGGCCGCACCACCCATGCCGTGCCGCTGTGCGCCGAGCGCCTGGGGCCGGTCTGCCAGCCGGACCAGCTGGCCCGGTTCTTTGAAGGCGACGGGCAGGGCCGCTACCGGCTGCGCGCCGATGCGCCGCTGCTGCACAGCAAGACGCGGCCCCATGCCTGGAGTGATTGGTCAAAACAGCAGAAAGCCCAGGCCTGGCTTGCGCCGGCAGCCGGCAGTCTGATGCTCGAGCATTTCTACCTGAGCCTGCAGGCCGCCGCGGCCGGCCTGGGCGTGGCCATGGGGCCGCAGCTGCTGGTGCAGGACGATGTGCAGGCCGGCCGGCTGGCCGCGCCGCTGGGCTTTGCGGCCGATGGCTCGCAATACTGCCTGCTGGCCCGCCAGCCCTGGGCCGGGGACAGTGCGGCGCGGCAGCTGTGCGACTGGCTGCTGGCGCAGATGGCGCAGACAAGGCCGCAGCCGTAGCAGCTGGCGGCAGGGGCAGTTCAGGCGCCGCAGTGTTTTTCGCCGCGGCCGAACCAGGCCTGCAGAAATTCCGACAGCGCCCGGATGCGCGCCGACAGCTCGCTTTGCGTGGCATGCAGCAGATAGATGTCGGCGCCCGGCAGCTGCCAGTCCGGCAGCACCTGCTGCAGCTGCCCGCCTGCCAGCAGCGGCGCCACGTCCCATAGCGAGCGCTGCAGAATGCCGTGGCCGTCCAGCGCCCAGAGCAGGGCGGTTTCGCCGTCGTTGGTGCTCATGGGGCCCGCGACTTTGACGCTATGCGTCTGCCCGTCCCGCTGCAGATGCCAGGTGCCGTAGCGCTCGTCGGCCTCGCGCAGCACGATGCAGCGGTGGGTGCCCAGCTCGGCGGGGCCGCGCGGCCGGCCGTGGCGCTGCAGGTAGGCGGGGGCCGCGCACAGCACGCGCCGGTTGCGCAGCAGCCGCCGGGCGGTGAGCCGCGAGTCGGGCGGATCGCCAAAGCAGACCATGGCGTCAAAACCCTGTTCCACCAGATGGACGGGACGCTCGGTCAGGTGCAGCCGGACTTCGATCTCCGGATACTCGCGCGCAAAGGCCGAGAGTGCCGGCGCCAGCCGCTTGCGGCCGAAGCCCAGCGTGCAGGCCAGGCGCAGCAGCCCGCGCGGTGTGCTGCGCGCACCGGAGACTTCGCGCTCCAGCGCATCGAGCGCCTGCAGCAGGCGCGTACCTTCGAGCAGATAGGTCTCGCCCTCGGGCGTGAGCCGCATGCGGCGCGTGGTGCGCTGCAGCAGGCGCACCCCCAGCCGCTGCTCCAGCAGGCTCAAACGCCTGCTGACCGCGGGCGGGGACAGGCCTTGCTCCTGGGCCGTGGCGGCCAGGCTGCCGGCCTGTATCAGTTGCTGGAAGAAGCGCAGATCGGAATAGCCGTCCATAAGTCCCCCGGATATGGCTGATTCTTCAGCTCAACTGAAGAATGAAATAAAAACTGGCGAATTATGTGTATCCGGCGCACTTCTATGATGGATGCCGCAGGCTCGGGCATGCCGGCCGTCGGCCGTTTACGCAGGAGAATCACGCACGACCATGGATGAAGATCTGTTTCCCGGCTTTTCCACTTCCCGCATCGCCGTGGCCGCCGATGCGGCGCTGCACGTGCGCACGGGCGGCGAAGGCCCGCCGCTGCTGCTGGTGCACGGCCATCCGCAAACCCATGCCATCTGGCACAAGGTGGCGCCCCGATTGGCCAGGCATTTCACGCTGGTGCTGGCCGATCTGCGCGGCTACGGCGATTCCAGCAAGCCGCAGGGCGATGCCGACCACGCCAACTATAGCAAGCGCACCATGGCGCAGGACCTGCTGACGCTGATGCAGACGCTGGGCCACCGCAAGTTCAGCGTGCTGGCCCACGACCGCGGCGCGCGCGTGGCGCACCGGCTGGCCATGGACCATCCGGACGCCGTGCGGCGCCTTGTCCTGCTGGACGTGGCGCCCACGCTGGCCATGTACGAGCAGACCAGCCAGGATTTCGCCACCGCCTACTGGCACTGGTTCTTCCTGATCCAGCCGCAGCCGCTGCCCGAGCGGCTGATAGCGGCCGACCCTGCCGCCTATGTGCGCGACGTGATGGGCCGGCGCAGCGCGGGCCTGGCGCCGTTCGATGCGCGGGCCCTGGCCGAATACATGCGCTGCCTGGCGCTGCCCGGCGCCGCGCACGGCATCTGCGAGGACTACCGCGCCTCGGCCGGTATCGACCTGCAGCATGAGCGCGAGGACCGCGCCGCCGGCCGAAAGCTGCTGATGCCGGTGCTCGCGCTATGGGGAGAGCAGGGCGTGGTGCACCGCTGCTTCGAGCCGCTCGAGGAATGGCAGAAACTGGCCGACGACGTGCGCGGCCGGCCCTTGCCCTGCGGCCATTACATTGCCGAGGAGGCGCCCGCGCTGCTGCTGGAGCAGGTGTTGCCGTTTCTCCAGGGGGAAAGCCAGGCCTGAATTGGCCGACAATCTGGTCCATTCGAGAAACTGGACAGCGAATGAGCGAAACCCCTTCCGCCGACAATACCGCCCCTGGCGCCGCTTGCGGCACGGCCACCGACTGGGCCGCCTGGAGCCGCGAGGCCGTCGAAACCATGATGCAGCGCAACGCCGAATGGCCGCGCCAGTTCGGCCTGCAAGGCTCTCCCGCCTACCGCTGGGACCTGGACAGCGCCACCCTGGTGTTCGAAGGCCCGCTGCACGAAGTCGTGGCCACCGTGTGCCTGGTCGGCACCACCAGCGACAGCGAAGGCAGCTTTCTGTGGAGCTGGGCCAACGAGGCGATTCCCCGGCAGCACGGCCAAGCCCTGGAAGTCGTGCACGACTTCGGCCGCGAGCACCATCTTGCCCTGCTGACCACCCCCCGCATCCAGGGCGGCCGCCCCGAAGCCACGGAATGCCTGTGCATCGCCGCCCGCCTGCAGCGCGCGCTGGGCACCTTCGTCGACAAGCAGGGCGATGTGACGCTGTACTTCACCATCCTGCATCTGCAGGTGGCGATGGGGGAGGAACAGTTGCCCAATTGAGGCGCTGTGGTGTGGATATGGAAAAAGCGCTCCAAGGAGCGCTTTTTATTTGGGTGAAGCGGTGTTTTCAACGAAGGTGTTGGGGTCAGCTACAAGGCTGTCTGCAGTCGCTCAATTTTAAGATGCCAATGACTGCTGATGGGCTACTGCCGGTTTCATCTTCCACCTTAACAAGGTGTCTTTGAAACCGGCAGCAGCCCATCATGTGGACCTTGAAGCCAAGCGCGTACACGACGACTTCATCCAATCCGTGTATGCCGCGGAATAGCGACTTCACGAACTCTGCCAGGCGGTATTGTCAAAGTACTCGGATTTCGATTTAAAAGCCACCGATCGATCCACGCTCAACGAATACTAGACTTGCAACGAGGCTGCGGAGAAAGGACTCAAGGCCGTGGTTATCAAGTTCCAACTTTCGGTGACTAGTTCCGCTTTATCAGCGTGCAAGGAAGTCTTGGACCATTTTGTTAAAGACTTCGGCGTGCTCCCACTGCGCCCAATGGCCGCACTGGCTGAATACGTGGAACTCAGAGTTGGGAATGCCCCAGAGCAAGCGCAAGCCTATGTCTAACGGCACAAAGCGGTCATCGCGGCCCCAAATGATCAGGGTCTTGGCGGTAATCTCGTGCAGGCGAGAGCCGTAGTCGCTGAATTGCTTGGGATTGATCTGGGCGCTCTTGACGAAATTTTCGAGATGATCGCGGCGGGCCAATATATTGGTCAGCCGTTGCTGGAACAATTCTTCCGTTAGGTTGCTGGTGTCATAGACAAACACGTTCATCATGCGCTTCAGGTTTTCTACCGTAGGGTCGCGGTACAGCGCACCGATGAGCTTGATGCCTTCGGCGGGCATGGGGACGATGGCGCTCGGGCCGCCAGTCCCACCTCCCATCAGGATGAGCTTGCCTACCATCTCGGGGTTGGCGAGGGCGAAGCCGACGGCGCTGTGACCTCCCATGGAGTTGCCGATGATGTGCACCTTTGCGACACCAAGAGCGTCCAATACGCCTTTGAGGCAGCGTGCATTTAGATCCGAACGAGAACCAGTGCTAACGATGGAATCGCTCTTGTTCCAGCCAGGGCAATCCAGGAGGATGACGCGGTAGCCTGCATTCACTAGTGGTTCGATATTGCGATGAAAATTGGACCAACCACTTGCACCTGGGCCAGAGCCGTGCAGCATGACCACTACTTCGCTGCCTGTTCCGACGTCGTTGTAGTGCAGTTGTAGAGGCTTGTTGTCTTCGGTGATTGTGACGAAGTGACTAGTGGATTGCTCTGTAAAAGGGGTGTTCATAAGCTATTTGGATGGAGCTGACATTTCGAGTAGAAGAACAGCAAAGGTGAAAAATTCAAGAATGGGCGGCCTTTTGGTGCAACAGATCTAGTGCAACGTCCACGATCATGTCTTCCTGACCTCCGACCATGCGGCGCTTACCCAGCTCCACCAGAATGTCCACGGCTTTGAGTCCGTACTTGGCTGCTGCGGCTTCGGAGTGACGCAGGAAAGAGCTGTAAACCCCGGCATAGCCCAGAGCCAGCGTCTCGCGGTCCACGCGCACCGGGCGGTCCTGCAACGGGCGCACGATGTCGTCGGCGGCATCCATGAGCTTGTAGAGGTCGGTGCCGTGGTTCCAGCCCAGGCGCTCGGCTGCCGCGATGAAGACCTCCAATGGCGCATTGCCCGCGCCGGCTCCCATACCTGCCAGGCTGGCATCCACGCGGTCGCAGCCTTCTTCCACCGCCACGATGGAGTTGGCCACGCCCAGGCTCAGGTTGTGGTGGGCGTGCATGCCGGTCTGGGTCTCGGGCTTCAGAATGTCCTTGAAGGCCCTGAAGCGGTCGCGCACATCGTTCATGCCCAGGGCTCCGCCCGAATCCACGACATAGCAGCAGGTCGCGCCATAGCTTTCCATCAGCTTGGCCTGTTGGGCCAGACCTTGAGGCGTTTGCATATGGCTCATCATCAAGAAGCCCACGGCTTCCATCCCCAGATGGCGCGCATATTCAATATGCTGTCTGGACACGTCTGCTTCGGTACAGTGTGTCGCCACACGTACCACACGCACACCGGCTTCGTAGGCCGCCTTGAGGTCATGGACGGTACCGATGCCTGGCAGCAGCAAGGTGGTGATCTTGGCGTGCTTGACCACGCTGGCCACGGCCTCAATCCATTCGAGATCGGTATGTGCGCCAAAACCGTAGTTGAAACTGGAGCCTTGCAGGCCGTCGCCATGGGCAACCTCAATCGAGTCGACCTTGGCCTCATCCAGTGCCTGGGCAATCTGCCTGGCCTGTTCCACGCTGTACTGGTGGCGAATGGCGTGGCTGCCATCGCGCAGGGTGACGTCGGAGATGTAGATTTTTTTTGTTCGGATTCATGATGTGTCGTCTCCTCAGGCAGCAACGGCGTGATTTGCCAGCATGCGTTCGGCCATGTGTTCCGCAGTGCGCAGACCGGCGCTGGTCATGATGTCCAGGTTGCCTGCATAGGCGGGAAGGTAGTGGGCCGCACCCTCGACCTCCAGAAAGATTGAGGTCTTCAGGCCCGTGAGCGCATTGCCTACGCCGGGGATGCGGATCGGTGCATCGAGGCGGTCGAACTGCACCTTCTGCTTCAAGCGGTAGCCCGGGACATAGGACTGAACAGCGGCAGCCATGCGCTCCACCGACTCGGCAATCGCCGCCTCGTCGGCCAGCTCGCTCAGGGTGTAGACCGTGTCGCGCATGATCAGGGGCGGCTCGGCCGGGTTCATGATGATGATGGCTTTGCCCTTGGTGGCCCCGCCCACGACCTCGATCGCCTTGGACGTGGTCTCGGTGAATTCGTCGATGTTGGCGCGGGTGCCGGGGCCGGCGCTCTTGCTGGCGATCGAGGCAATGATTTCGCCGTAGTGCACCTTGGCCACGCGAGAGACTGCTGCAACCATGGGAATGGTGGCCTGGCCGCCGCAGGTGACCATATTCACATTCGGTGCGTCCAGATGCGTTTCGCCGTTGACCACGGGGATGCAATAGGGACCGATAGCGGCTGGCGTCAGGTCGATCATGCGGATGCCGGGCTTGAGGCTGCGCAAAAATGCATCATTCTTCACATGTGCGCCAGCGCTGGTCGCATCGAAAACAAAATCGATCTCTGCAAACTCGGGCATGCGCGTGAGGCCTTCCACGCCTTCGTGAGTGGTGGCCACGCCCATGCGAGATGCGCGGGCAAGGCCGTCGGAGTTGGGGTCAATGCCGACCATGGCCCCCATCTCGATGTGCTTGCCATGGCGCAGGATCTTGATCATCAGATCCGTGCCGATATTGCCGCTGCCGATGATGGCTGCTTTGAGTTTGCGCGTCATAGCGTTTACCTTCGAAAAATATCAATCTATGGTGGCTCCGCTGGATTGAATCAGCGGTGTCCAGCGAGCAATCTCGCTCAGGATGAACTGCTTGAATTGGCCCGGGGTCTGCGGCTGCACCTGCATGCCCTGACTTTCAAAGCGTTTCTGTATCTCGGGGTCCCGCAAAGCGGCAACGAAAGCGTGGTTCAGTGTCTGGATCACCGTAGTCGGCGTGCCACTGCGTACGGCTGCACCAAACCAGACACCTGCATCCATTCCCTGAATGCCTAGCTCGGCAAGCGTGGGAACCTCCGGCAGCAGCGAACTGCGACGAGTGGCCGCAATGGCGAGCGCTCGGAGTTTTTTACCTTTGATCAGAGCTTCTGTAGAGCTGATAGGGTCGAACATGAAGTCGACCCTATTGGTCATCACATCTTGCAGAGCTGGGATGGAGCCCTTGTAAGCCACATGGAACATGCTGGAATCGCTTTTGCTGCGGAACAGATCTCCGAGTAGGTGACCGATGGAGCCCAGGCCCTGCGAAGCAAAAGTGAGACCTTGCTTGCTGGCCTTGGACAGGGCGATCAAGTCGTGCAGGCTTTTAATTGGACTGTTGGCAGCGACCACCAGTACCAGTGGTGAGCTGACTAGGGCCGTGACTGGTTCAAAGCTCTTGACTGGGTCGTAGGAGAACTTGCGAAACAGCGTCTGGTTGATTGCAAACATAGCTGTTCCGGCAACGTACACGGTATGTCCGTCGGTAGGCTGCTGTAGCACGGTATTGGCAGCAATCTGCCCGCCTCCACCAGGCTTGTTATCAACGATAACCGGCTTGCCAAGGTGTTGTGCCAAGTACTGGCCAAGCGCGCGGGCCATGACATCGCTGATACCGCCGGCAGAAAACGGTAGTACCAGTGTTATGGGCTTGCTGGGGAAGGTTTGAGCAGTGCTTAAACCACTGATTGATAAGCCGCTCAAGCCTAAACTGATTGCAAAAGAGTGCGACGCTGCAGCATATGTAACCCCTTTAATCGACCGAGGCTCCACTGGCCTTGATCAGTGGTCCCCACTTGGCGAGCTCGGTTCTCATGAAGTCTCCGAATTCGGCAGGTGTCGAGGGAAAAGCTTGCATGCCTTGATCAGCGAAGCGCTTGACCACCTCAGGGTCTTTCATGGCCTTATGTATAGCGTCGTTCAGGCGATCGATAACGGGTGAGGGTGTACCGGCTTTCACGACGGCGCCGAACCAGACGCCCGCATTGACGCCTGGCACTCCCATTTCAGCCAAGGTGGGAACACTTGGCATTTGGGGTGAGCGCTTGTCGGATGCAATCGCCAGGGGCTTGAGCTTTCCGCCGGCAATCATAGGGGAGGTAGTGATAACGGGGTCGAACATAAAGTCCACCTGACCGCCCATTACATCCTGAAGTGCGGGAGCGGAACCTTTGTAGGCCACATGGTTGAACTTGCCTCCGACCTTGCCGCGGAA
Organism: Comamonas sp. w2-DMI; assembly: GCF_040187735.1. Classification (NCBI taxonomy): domain Bacteria; kingdom Pseudomonadati; phylum Pseudomonadota; class Betaproteobacteria; order Burkholderiales; family Comamonadaceae; genus Comamonas; species Comamonas sp. w2-DMI. Next base: position 111,293 of record NZ_JBANEL010000020.1, read on the forward strand.
TGTTTCACCTAACAGGTGACCGATCGAACCGATCCCCTGGGAGGCGTAGTTCAATCCCCCATTGCGACTCTTGGCTTGAGCGATCAGTTCCTTGACGCTGGTTAGCGGGCTGTTGGCTGGGACGACAAGCACTAGTGGAGATGCGATCAGCGAGGTGACAGGGCTGAAATCCTTGAGCGGGTCGTAAGAAAAGCGACGAAATAGCGTGGGGTTGATGACGAACATCTCGGTTGCCCCAACGTAAAGCGTATGGCCATCAGCAGCTTGCTGGCGTACATAAGCTGCCGCAATCTGTCCTCCGCCACCTGGACGGTTATCGACTATGACGGGCTTGCCTAGTTGCTCACCCATCTTGCTCGCCAGAGCCCGTGCCACAGCGTCGGTGATCCCTCCCGCAGGGAAGGGGACGACCATCGTCACAGGGCGATTGGGAAAATTTTGGGACAGCGCAGGCACAGAGCCGCCCATGGCAAGGCAAGTGATACCTGCAGTTATGACGCTACGACGATTCCACATGTTTTGTCTCCTTGTTGTTGGGGTAGATGTAGAAGCCTTATTGGCCGAACTGGGCGCGGACGTGGCCTACGCCGCTGATGCATGCTTCGAACCGGTCGCCAGCTTGGACGGGAACCATCGGGCCTAGGGCGCCGGTAAGCACCAAGTCGCCAGCTCGAAGAGGCTGCCCAAGGCTGGCCAGCTTGCGTGCCAGCCATACGGCGGCGTTGAGTGGGTGCCCCAGACAGGCGGCGCCAGAGCCGGCGGAGGCAACCTCTCCGTTGCGTGTCATCTGCATTTCACAGAGCTTGAGATCCAACGTATTGAGCGAGCAGGGCACGGCTCCCAGAACGACCAGGCCACTGGATGCGTTGTCAGCTACGGTATCGATGAAGCGGATGTTCCAGTCGGCGATGCGACTGCCCACAATTTCGATGGCCGGCAGCACGTAGGCTGTGGCATTGATGACATCGACCAGCGTAGCGTCCTTGAGGTCGAGGTCTTTGGACAGTACCAGGGCGATTTCGGCTTCGACCTTGGGTTGCATAGTGCGAGACAAGGGGACGATTTCATCGTCGCCGTAGACCATGTCGGCAAACAAGGTGCCGAAGTCTGGTTGGTCTACTCCTAACTGCTTTTGCACCACCAGCGAAGTCAAGCCGATCTTGCGACCGATGATGCGGCGCCCTTGGCTCTGTGCGTACTGCACATTTGCCAGTTGCACGGCATAGGCGGTGTCGTTGTCCTTTATTTCTTCACGCAGCGGAGCGATCGGTGTGGCAGTTTGTTCAGCCAGGCGTAGGCGCTCGGACCAGACCTGGATTTGTGCGGAGGTATTCATGGAGGGAACGTTGTGAAGATCAAGAATGCATAAACATCACGCCATAGCCGGCGATCAGCGACGGAATGGCGCGGTAGGTCCGGACCGGGCAGGGCAGGGCAACGTCGGTGGGCAAGGCCGCACGTGCGACCAGCCAGGTTTTGGATTCATGGGCTGAATTGCCGGCTAGGGCTCCGATGGATGCTTCGCTCATAGCGCACAGCGCGTCTAGTTGCCCTGCCGCCATGGCTTCCATCCATTGCGCGTCCCATGCGGGGTTGAGCGGCTTCATCCAGCTATCGCCATTGGCTAGTGCCATGCCCGCCGCTTTGACACGCTCCGTTTTTAGATTGCGCTCCTGTACCGTGGGGGTGGAGCGGATGGTGATCCGCTCACGTACGGCGGGGTCGGGATGGGCCAGCGTCGGGACGGGCGGTTCGTGCGATAGTCCGCCGGAGCCAATCAGCAGGGTGCGATGAGGCAACTGATCCAGAAATCGACCAACGGCTTCACCGAGTTCTTTACAGCGTGTCATGCGAGGGATCCCCGGCTGAGCCACGGCATTCACGAAAATGGGAATGATGGGGGGTGTGAGCAGTTCGTCACACCACAGAAATTGCAGGGCTTGCGAAAAACCATGGTCTACCTGCATGCGCCTGGAGACCGCGATATCGAAATGCTGGTCCATCAGATAGTCGGCTAGTGCTATTGCTTCTTCTTCGGCCACATTCAGTGGTCCGGCGGGAGACAGGTAGTCACCAACGGCCGTCGCTTGGCTGCCAATGCAAAAAGGCGGCATGAGTTCGTTGAAGAAACCGTTGTAGTGGTCTGGTCCCAGCAGCACGATGAGTTCGGGCGCAAACTCGTGAACTGCTGCGCGCGCTGCTGCAATGGCACCATTGATCGCCTCCTGGTCGTCGTCATGAACGGGGTTGAGGCCCAGAAGCGGCGAATGAGACATGCCTAGAAAGGCTCTTCGGGCAGACGAGATCTTGGTGTGGCTCATCTTTTATGCCTCCAGCGGAGCGTGGAGTACACGGGCCATCTGGCGGGTGACTGCAGATACTTCCTGAGGCGAGGCCATTGCTGCCACAAAGCGATCCGGGCGCACAAAAACCACGGACTTGCCTTGCGCGCTGAACCAGTCCTTGATACGGCCTTGCTCATCGCCCAACGTCAATACACCGTCGCGTGTAGGGGTGGGAAGCTGCAACTGGCCTGTTGGCATAACTCGGATAAAGCGAGCATCCTGAATCGCCCCGGGTTTTGAGGAGGCTCCAACACTTGAGAAGATGGAGCTATGACCAAGTCAAACAAGTTCTCGCCCGAGGTGCGCGAGCGTGCCGTAC